>PCBP01000008.1 GCA_002730985.1 Flavobacteriales bacterium
GAAAAAATAGACTTTGGTCTTCCTGCAATTGAGAATATAAAATTGTTTTCTTTCAGTTTTGCCCTTACAGGCTTAGTGAATTTTGCAATAAACTTCTTTCTTTCCTCTTTAGTTTCCTTTAACTCTTGCGCAATAGCTTTGTAAATCTCTGGTTTAGTAAATTTTAATCCTAAATCCTCTAGTTCAGTTTTTATCGAATAAAGCCCCAGTCTATGAGCAAGAGGGGCATATAGATAGAGGGTCTCAGAAGCAATCTTCAACTGTTTGGATTTACTCATATTATCCAAAGTTCGCATATTGTGAAGCCTGTCAGCAAGCTTAATCAGTATTACTCTTACATCATCTGAAAGGGTAAGTAGCATTTTTCTGAAATTCTCAGCCTGCATAGATACATTCTTGTCAAATACATCCTGAATTTTAGTAAGCCCATCAATAATTTGAGCAACTTTTCCTCCAAAAACCTCTTCAATGTCTTTTAAAGTGTAGTCAGTATCCTCAACTAGATCATGTAGAAGAGCGCAAATAATTGAAGTAGCTCCAAGTCCAATCTCTTTTGCAGAAATATGAGCAACTGCAATAGGATGATAGATATAGGGCTCTCCACTCTTTCTTCTCATATCTTTGTGAGCCTCAACTGCAATATCAAAAGCTTTTCGGATATTTTTCTTGTCTGACTTGTCAATCTTATCAGCACAAACTCTTAATAAAGACTTATATTTATTAAGGATCTCTTTCTTTTCTTGTTCAAAATCTATCGGTTTCATCTCTAAACTTAGGAGAAGATAGGGTAATCACTCATTAATGTATTAACCTCATTTTTCACATGAGACAAGACCTGTTCATCTTTATAATTTATAATCACCTTATCAATTAAATCTACAATAACCGGGATAATATTTCCTTTTATACCTCTAGTTGTTATAGCAGGAGTGCCAAACCTAATTCCAGAAGTAACAAAAGGAGAATGTGAATCAAAAGGAACCATATTTTTATTAGCAGTTATATCTGCTTTTACTAATGCATTTTCTGCATCTTTTCCAGTAACATTCTTGTTTCTTAGGTCTATAAGCATGCAATGGTTTTCAGTACCTCCTGAGATAATATTATAGCCTCTTTCTATAAACTCACTAGCCATAATCTTTGCATTTTCTATAACTTGCTCTCCGTAGGATCTAAATTCTGGTTTTAGAGCCTCACCAAAAGCAATTGCTTTTGCTGCAATAACATGCTCTAAAGGTCCTCCTTGAGACCCTGGAAAAACTCCTGAGTTTATAATTGCAGACATCATCCTTGTATTGCCCTTTGGGGATTTTAATCCCCAGGGATTTTCAAAATCTTCCCCCATCATTATCATGCCACCTCTAGGCCCCCTTAAGGTTTTATGGGTTGTTGTTGTAAGAATATGACAATATGGTACAGGATTATTTAATAATTTAGCTGCGATTAATCCGGCAGGATGGGCAATATCACCCATTAATAATGCTCCAACCTTATCAGATATCTCTCTAAATCTAGCATAGTCCCAATCTTGTGAATATGCTGATGCTCCACAAATAATTAATTTTGGCTTTTCTAAAATAGCAGCTTCTTCTAATTTGTCGTAATCTATTTTTCCTGTTGACTCTTCAACATTATAGAAAGATGTCTTATATAATTTTCCAGAAAAGTTCACAGGTGAACCATGAGTTAGATGACCACCATGAGATAAGTTAAAACCTAAGATTTTATCACCTGGATTTAAGCAGGCTAGCATTACGGCCGAATTTGCTTGAGATCCAGAATGAGGTTGCACATTAACGTATTCAACTCCAAATAATTCTTTTGCCCTATCAATAGCTAATTGTTCTACTTGATCTACAATCTCGCACCCGCCGTAATATCTGCTTCCTGGGAATCCTTCGGCATATTTATTTGTTAGACATGAACCCATAGCCCTCATTACATCATTACTTACAAAATTTTCTGATGCAATTAGTTCTATTCCGTCTCTTTGTCTTTTGTCTTCCTTGCTAATTAAATCAAAAATTATTTGATCATTTCTCATATGTGTAGTATTTTTAAATTTCTATTTTCGTAATCGCAACAAATGTATATAATTTTATGAATAGAATTAAAGAACTTTTTGGAATAAAATATCCTATTATCCAAGGGGGAATGATATGGTGTAGTGGGTGGGAATTAGCATCATCAGTGAGTAACTCAGGTGGTTTAGGCCTAATTGGTGCAGGGTCAATGTATCCTAAAATATTAAGAGAACATATTCGGAAATGTAAGGGTGTTACTAACAAACCTTTTGGAGTAAATATACCATTAATATATCCAAATATAGAAGAGCATATACAGATTATAATTGACGAGGGAGTTAAGATTGTATTTACATCAGCAGGAAGTCCAAAGAAATATACTTCTTACTTGCAGCAGCAGGGCATAAAAGTAGCTCACGTGATTGCCAATAAAAAATTTGCTGTTAAATGTGTAGAAGCAGGAGTAGATGCTATTGTGGCTGAAGGTTTTGAGGCTGGAGGTCATAATGGGATTGAGGAAATTACTACTATGTGTCTAATTCCTATGATTTCTGAAATCATTAAGACCCCATTAATTGCAGCAGGCGGTATATATAGTGGTAGGTCAATGTTTGCGGCCATGGTTTTGGGTGCTGATGGTGTTCAGATGGGCAGTCGATTTGTCGCAAGCAATGAATGCTCTGCTCATATTAATTTTAAGAACAAGATTATAGAGGCTGATGAAGGCGAGACAGATCTAACTTTAAAAGAACTGACAGCTGTTAGATTAATGAAGAACGAATTTTATGACAAAATCCAACAGGCATATAAAAGAAAAGCTACTAATGATGAGCTAAAGGGTCTTTTAGGTAGAGGCAGAGCCAAGAAAGGGATGTTTGAAGGAGATCTGATTGAAGGAGAATTGGAAATCGGTCAGGCGTCTGCGATGATAACAGAGATTATGCCAGCAACTAATATCATGTTTCAAATTATAGAAGAATTTAAAGAAACATCCAAAAGATTTTCTTCATTTGAAATATAGTATTCAGGTTGGATTACTAAGATAGATTATGATTTAAGGTGAACTATATAATAAGGCTTAATTAAGTTTTATATCTTTGTATAAAATTATAATCTCAGATGAAAAAGGTTTTATTTCTAGTTGTATTTTTTATAGTAGGGCTAAACTTATCAGCATCTCATTTTATTGGAGGTGAGATTACATGGGAATGTAATACAGATCCATTAAGTCCAGATTATGGTAAATACACATTTTTTCTAACAATCTATCAAGATTGTGATGGAATTAATTTCAGTTATGGTAGTAATGCTGAATATTTAACTGTCCATAATAATCCTAGTTTATTCCAAATTAACATGAATTTCTTAGACACTAATGATATCTCTGCATCAGGTGTTTCTGCAGCTCAACCATGTTATAACTGTGATAATCAGCCGAATAACCAATTTGGAGCAGTGAGAGAATGGATTTATGTTTCATTACCACTTACTATGAATGGAGCACCTCCAGCAGCTGGGTGGCATTTTACCTGGGGAAGCTGTTGCAGGAGTAGTAATCTAACTCAAGGGATGAATGATGATGATTGGACTATAAGATCTGTAATGTACCCATACACTGATCCTAGTGGTACAGTCTTTCCTAATGGTAATATCTGTCATGACAATTCTCCAATTTTTAAAGAAGATCCAAAATTAATTCTTTGTACAGGATATCCATTCTCATTTAGTCATCTGGCATTTGATGTTGAATTAGATTCATTAAGTTATTCATGGGCTGAACCATTAGGTGCTAACTTTAGCTATAATCCCGCTAACCCAAATGCTATAGCATTGCCATTTAGCCCTCCTTATACTGTCAACTCACCGATTCCTGGAAATCCAACATTAAATAATGAAAATGGTGAGATTTCATTTCTTTCTAATACCGCAGGAATATTTGTCACTTGTGTAAAAGTGGCTGCATTTAAATGTGGTCAAATAGTTGCAGAAGTATTTAGAGATGTTAATGTGGCTCTTATATCCTGTGGAACATTACCTAATGGCGCACAGAACTCACCTCCAGTAATTACACCTCCGCTAGGTCCGCAAAATTGGATTACAACATTGAGTCCATCAACAGGACTGCCATCATATGAAACTACAGTTATGGCAGGAGAACTGGTTAGTTTCTCTGTTGTTGCAACTGATAATGATATTAACTCAACAGGTGGTATGCAAAATATATTCTTAGAAGTTGAGGGAGGTCAACTAGATCCTTTATTAGCTGTTAGTAATGTAGCAACATTTACTGTAACCTCATCAGCTCCTGGTAATGTCACTGGTGATTTCCTTTGGCAATCTAATTGTGATCATATGCAAGATTATGGATGTGGTAGACAAGGGGGGGCTTATACTTTTAATTTAAAATCGTATGATGACTTCTGTCCAGCTAATGGTATAGTAATTGCTACAATAACTATTAATGTTATACCGCCTCAGCCAGATCTTAGATGTGTATCGGTAGACCTAAATGGTGGAGTCGATTTATTTTATTCTTTTCCACAAGGAGTAGTAGACACAAATATTAAATACGACATATATCATTCCAAGAATATAGGAGGTCCGTATTCCTTGATTGATAGCACCTTCTATCCTGACACTAATTATTATCACGCCGGATCTAATGCAAATATCTCGCGAAGTTATTATTTTCTTCTTGGTTCAGTAACTTGCGGAACAAATATAGGTGCTGGTTCGGATTCATTATTATATTCAGATACTTTGTCAAGTATTTTAATGAATGTAACACCAATCAATTTAGGTCTTACAGCATTTTTAGAATGGAATCCAATACACGATCCATTACTTCCATCCTCATCAGTTAATTATGACATACATTATGTGAACAGTAATGATTCTGATAATATTATCGCACAAATTCCAGATCTATATCATCTAATGGATGGTGATAATTGTGATTATAATCCTGAATTTTATGTAGAAATACCTGACAACAGTGGCTGTGTATCGAGATCATCTGTAGATAATGTAAATTTACTAGACACGGTTTCTCCAGCTACTCCAATAATTAAGGATGTGTCTGTAAATAATCAAGGTAAATCAGTTGTTAGCTGGACACCTTCGATGGGTGCTGATCTGTATATTATATATCTACAGGATTCTAATGGAGCGTGGATAACCATAGATACTGTGTCATCTAACTTGGACACCTATGTGTATCAGAATTCTTCTGCAGAGAGCAATGCAGAGAATTTTAGTATAAAAGCAATTGACACCTGTAGTAATGCTAGAGTAAGATCTTTAACTCATAATTCTATTTTCTTAACAAATACTTCCGATGTATGTGATTATTCTATATCATTAGACTGGAATGATTATATTAATTGGACTGGCGGAGTACATCATTATACTGTCCTAATATCTGCGACTGATGCTAATGGCAACATGATTGACTCAAGTTTTAGATTGCAGTCAGTAAATGAGTTTGTGATAGAAGATATTTCTTCTCTTGCTTCCTATACTATTGTTGTTGAAGCTTATAATAATGATTCAACTTTCAAGGCTGTTTCCAATGTGTTAAATCTAAATATCGCACTAGCTAATAAACCACAATTTAATTACATCGAGTATGCCTCAATTAATCATAATGATGGCTCAGTTGATTTGAGCTGTATAGTAGATGTTTCTGCAGTGCTAGATAGATATGATGTGTACCGTTCATTAAGACAAGATGGTGACTTTATGAAAATTGGAGAAGTAGACTTCTCTGGGTCCAGTCCAATAAATTTTAATGATCAAAATGTATTAACCAATAGTTATTTTTATCAATATGAAATTTACCCCGTAGATACTTGTTCGCAGACTCTTAGTGTTCCTCCTTATAATTTATTGTCATATATTAATGACACTTCATTTGCTCAAACAATTTTATTGCAAACAGAAATAAATATCAACTATTCTGAAATTCCTTCTTTAGAAGGTGAATACACTAACACTCTAGTATTCAATGAATATGAAAAATGGTTAGGTGGAGTTTCAGAATATCGTTTATATAGGTCAGTTAACAGGGAGCCATTTAATTTAATCCCTCTATATGTTTGGGACAGGGTTAATTATCCTGATGAGCCATTAGAATTTATTGATGTTGTGACTTCCTTTGGGGACGGAAATGGCAGGTTTTGTTATTATATTGAAGCAATTGAGGGTATAGCAACTCCATATGGACCTGTCTTAGAAGGAAGCTTATCAAATATCTCTTGTGTTTCTCAAACCCCAATAATATTTATTCCTAATAGCTTTACTCCTAATGGAGATGAGCATAATGAAGTGTTTAGACCAGTAACATACTATGTGTCTGAAGAAGGTTATTCATTCTCTATTTATAATAGGTCAGGGCAGAAAATATTTGAAACAAACGACCCTCAAAAGGGTTGGGACGGAAGCTATAAGGGTTCGCAGGCTCAAAATGGAAATTATGTATATCATATCCAATTTGTAAATGGTTTGGGCAATCTGACAGAAAAAACAGATGTGATAAATCTAGTAAGATAACAGATTAGCTTTAAATATAAATAGTCCCTGAATAGGGACTATTTATATTTAATAAATGCTAATTTTGCGGAATTTATAATTATCCGATTATGAGTAATAAAATATTAAAAGAAGGTCTTACCTATGATGATGTTCTGGTAGTGCCTGCTTATTCGGAAGTGCTTCCGCATATGGTAGATACCGCTACCAAATTTACAAAGAATATTACTTTAAATGTCCCTATAGTCTCTGCCGCAATGGATACCGTCACAGAGTCAGATATGGCTATTGCTATTGCCCAAGAAGGTGGTATTGGGGTTCTTCATAAAAATATGACTATTAAGCAACAAGCTCAAGAAGTTAGAAAAGTAAAGCGATCTGAAAGTGGGATGATTCTTGATCCGATCACCTTGACTATGTCAGCAACAGTTGGCGATGCACATACAATGATGCATGAAAATAAAATCGGAGGGATTCCTATCATAGACGCAGATTCACATCTTTTAGGAATAGCTACCAATAGAGATTTAAGATTTGAGAAAGACATGAGTCTTGGGATATCTTCAGTAATGACTAAAAATAGATTAATTACAGCTAATTTAGATCAATTGGAGGATGCGGAAAAAATATTGAAAGATAATAAAATAGAAAAGTTGCCAATAGTAGATGCTGACAATAAATTAGTGGGACTTATCACTTTTAAGGATATCATAAAAAATAGACTCCGCCCTAATGCATCTAAAGATAAATATGGTAGATTAAGGGTGGCTGCTGCTGTTGGAATAACTAATGATGTCCTGGAAAGAGTCTCAGCTCTAGTAAAAGTCTCAGTTGATGCAATTATAATTGATACAGCGCATGGACATACTAAAGGAGTAATTGATGTTTTAAAGTCAGTAAAATCTTCCTTCCCTAATTTAGATGTTGTGATAGGAAATATTGCTACTGGGGCTGCTGCACAAGCATTAATTGATGCTGGAGCTGATGCAGTAAAGGTAGGAATTGGACCTGGCTCTATATGTACAACAAGAATTATAGCTGGTATTGGGGTTCCTCAACTTACAGCAATAATAGATGTTGCTGAGGTAACACACAAAAACAATATTCCTCTTATTGCTGATGGGGGAATAAGATACTCCGGAGATATTGTAAAAGCATTAGTAGGAGGTGCTAGTACCGTAATGCTAGGCTCCATTATCGCAGGCGTTGAGGAGGCTCCTGGAGAAACAATCATATTTGAAGGAAGAAAATTTAAATCTTACAGAGGGATGGGTTCAATTGATGCTATGGATAAGGGCTCAAAAGACAGATACTTCCAAAGTAAAGAAGTTGATGTTAGGAAATTAGTTCCTGAGGGTATTGTTGGGAGAGTAGCATACAAAGGAAACCTTAGAGAAGTAACTCATCAAATAATAGGAGGGTTGAGGGCAGGTATGGGGTATACAGGATCCGATTCAATAGCTAATCTAAAGAAGGCTGAGTTCTTAAANATTACNGNAGCAGGTGTTGCTGAGAGTCATCCTCACNATGTTACTATTACTAGAGAGGCTCCAAATTACAGTAGAAAATAAATTTTAAATATTAGNAATATGAAAAAAGTAGGCTTAAGTTGTATATTAGGATTGGTTTTTGTAATCTCAAGTGCTCAGAGTGTGCTAACAATTGACGATNAAGATATTCCACTAGAGGAGTTTAAAAGTATCTTTTACAAGAACAACCACGATACTACAATCACAAGAGAATATCTGGAAGAGTATATGGATCTTTTCGTCAATTTCAAACTAAAGGTAACAGAAGCTGAAGAGTTAGGCTTAGATACTAATCCGGTCTTTATTAAAGAACTAGAAGGTTACAGGAAGCAATTAGCAAAGCCATATTTAAAAAACAATGAATTCGATACTCATATGCTTACCGAATCATATAACAGAATATGCAAGGATATTAATGTAAGTCATATTTTGATAGCAACAAATGAAAATGCAACTGATAAAGAAGAGAGGGATGCATACGAAAAGGCTATAGAAATAAGAAAATCTATTATTGAAGGGGAGATCTCTTTCTCTGAAGCAGCTAAAAATAATTCTGATGATAGATCAGTAGTTTCAAATGGAGGTAATTTAGGATACTTTACAGCCTTTATGATGGTATATGATTTTGAAACAGCAGCATATGAGACCGCCATTGATGATATATCAGAACCCATTAAAACAAAATATGGGTATCACTTAATACGAGTAAATGACAAAAGAGATGCTTTCGGGCAGGTGCAGGTAGCGCATATTATGTTTAAGACAGGGGTAGGGGCTGATAAGAATAAGATAGATAATGCTAAGGATAAAATAGATAAAGTAATAGATCTACTAAAAGCTGGAGAGGAATTCGCAGATGTTGCCGAGAGATTCTCTGAAGATAGGACGACTGCTGTGAGAGGAGGTGTATTGCCAGAATTTGGGGTCGGGAAGATGGTCCCGGAATTTGAGAGTGTTTCATTCTCACTTGATAATATTGGAGACATTTCAGTCCCATTCTTAACTGACTACGGATGGCATGTAATTAAGTTAATTGACAAGAAACCTATTGGTGAATTTTCTAAAATTGAACCTAGCCTAAGAAAAATGATTGAAAAAGATAGCCGAAGTGAATTAAGCCAGAAAGCTCTTTATGAAAAACTACGCAAACTTTACAAGGTTAGGAATGTGGCAAAAAAATATTCTTCTTTTAGAAAAAAAGAGGCCTTAAATATTGCTGAAGGAACTTTTGTTAACTTATCTGTAGATAACTCAACACTCTTAACTATTGACGGCACTAATATCTCTGTTAATGATTTCTCGGAATATATCTCATTAAACCAAGTTGTAGGTAGTGATATTGATCAAATGTATATTGATTTTGTAAATAAACAACTACTATCTTATGAAGACAGTAAATTAGAAGAAAAATATCCTGAGTACAAAGCATTACTTAAAGAGTACAGAGAAGGTATTTTATTATTTGATTTAACAAATAAAAAGGTATGGGCTAAGGCAGTTGAAGATACTATTGGTTTAGAAAGCTTTTTTACTGCTAATCAGCATTCATATACTTGGCCTGAAAGGGCTGATGCTACAATCTATAAGTGCATTAATCTAACAACTGCAAAAAAAGTTAAGAGAGATATCTATAAAAAAAAGAGAGGACATCTTACTAATAATGAGATATTGCAAAAAATCAACACTAACGCTCCTTTAAGCTTACAAATAAACTCTAAGAAATTTTTAATAGGGGAGAATGAATATATTGATAATGTGCAGTGGAAAGCAGGCATAGCCAAAGATATTGTCTTAAAAGATGGATCATATATCATAATTGATATTCATAAATTGATACCCTCAGGCGCCAAAGAGCTTAATGAAACCAGAGGCAAAGTTATTTCTGATTACCAAAATCTATTAGAAAAAGAATGGCTTCTTGATTTAAAATCGAAATATGTTGTAAAGATAAATATGGAGGTTCTTTATTCATTAATTAAGTAATACATTAATGAAGAAGTTAGTCACAATATTAGCCATAACTCTCCTAGTTTCTTCTTGTTCTTCTAAAGATAAGGATAAAATAATTGCTAGTGTTAATGATAAAGAGCTATTTCTATCTAATGTGACAGATAAGATCCCAGAGCAAATAGAAGATTCTGCATACTTTACAGAGAAGTTCATAAATGATTGGATCAGAAGAGAGCTTATGGTGTCTTATGCAGAGATGAATCTAAGCACAGATTTATTAAAGTATGATGAGCAAATCAAAGATTATAGAGAGTCATTATTAATATATGCATATCAACAAGAGTTATTAAATCAGAATTTTGATACTGTTATTGATTTATCTGAAATTAGAAACTATCACAAGCAACATAAGGATGAGTTTATATTAAATAAGAATATCTTTAGAGGCAGATTTATTGTAGTTGATAAATCAGCTCCAAATTTAAACAAATTAGATGGATGGTATAAATCAGAAGAGGTAGGAGCTATTGAGAACTTAGAAGATTATTGTCTGCAATTCTCAAAAGAATATAGTATTGATGTTAGTACGTGGATATACTTCTCAATATTTAATAGTAAATTACCAGAAATAATTGAAAATGAAGAATATTTTTTAAAAAACACAAAAAGCACTTTCTTTGAAGACGAAGATTTCAGATATTATATTTACATTAAAGATTATCAATTAAAAGAGGAAAGGAGCCCTCTAGAAATTGAGAGAGAACAGATTAGGAATGTTCTTCTTAATAAAAAGAAAATAGAATATCTAAAGCAATTAGAGAAT
>PCBP01000009.1 GCA_002730985.1 Flavobacteriales bacterium
CCATCTTCTTTCTTATAGAAAACACCTTTCTCAAGACCAATATCTACTACATCTTTACCTAAAAGGTAAGTTTCACTTTCAAAGTAATTTCTGTCAAAATCAACCCCAATCCTAGCATAAGTGGCTGCAAAACCATCATAAACCCATCCATTCATCTTCTCCCAAAGAGATCTTACTGTGGCATCTCTTGCCTCCCATCTAACAAGCATATCCTGAGCCTTCTTCAAGATAGGAGCTTCTTTACTAGCCTGTACCTCTTCTATACCTGAAGCAATCAATTCAGCAATCTCTTTCTTGTAATATTTATCAAACTCTACATAGTATTTCCCAACTAAATGGTCACCTTTCACACCAGAAGAATCTGGTGTCTCTCCATTCCCGAAATCTTGCCAAGCTACCATTGACTTGCAAATATGTATCCCTCTATCATTAATAATCTGCACCTTCTTTACATTCTTTCCACTTGCTTTGAGTATTTCAGCAATTGAATATCCTAAGAAATTATTTCTTAAATGTCCAAAATGGATTGGTTTATTAGTGTTAGGTGAGGAGTACTCTACCAAATAAGTATGTGAGTTGTCATCTGATTTCACTATTCCATAATCAGGATTATCATATATATCTATAAAATTATTAAACCAGAAGTCTTTAGAAATCTCAAGATTCAAAAATCCTTTTACAACATTAAAATTAATAACCTCTGTAACATTATCAATTAAATAACTGCCTATCTCTTCAGCTGTTGCCTCTGCCCCTTTCTTAGAAACACTAACAAGTGGAAATACTACTAAAGTAATATCCCCATCAAAACCTTTTCTAGTATTTTGGAACTGTATACTAGGCTCTGATGCCGAATATAATTCAGCTAGTGCTCTTTTAATCTCATTCTGTAATATTTCTTGTATCATATTTACTTTTTAGGCAAAAATACCTCCGCCATCATACATCTTGCACTGCCACCACCGCAAGCCTCTATTGTGTCTAATGAACTGTTAATAATAGGACAGTGTTCCTCAATTGCATTCTTTTGTTGATTCGTTAAACTAGTAAATGCTGATTTCGACATCACAAGATAAGGTTTATCTCCCATTACTTGTAACATATTGCCTGCAAATCTATGTTTTTGATCCTGAGTAATTTCTATTATATCCTTTCCAGTCTCAGTAAGTGTTCTGACAACATATGCTCTTTCATCCTCATTATCAATAGCATCTAAGCAAATTACAGCAAACTTTTCAGCAATGCACATCATTACATTAGTATGATAAATAGCCTTCCTTTCTCCATTCACATCTTGATTGGCGATAAAACAGACTGGACGATAACCAAACTCATCACAAAATTGCAATACTGCCATCTTATCAGTACGAATAGAAATTACTGCATAACAAATTCTATTTTCTCTATCAAGAACCATACTTCCTGTACCTTCAAGGTACCTCTCATCTTTTTCAAAATCAGTAAAATCTTTAATCTCTTTAATTTTAAAGCCATACTCATTAACTAAAGAATCAAAAATATCTTTCCTCCTCTCGTCTCTTCTATTCTTAGCCCACATAGGAAAGATTCCTATAATGCCTTCAGCATGAAAAGAAACCCAATTATTTGGAAAAATAGAATCAGGTGTATCAGGTTCTTTCGTGTCTTCATAAACAATCATATTTACCCCGCAATTTTCTAACCTCTTAACAAAAAGATTAAATTCTATAAGAGCTTTTCTCTGAGTTTGTTCAGGAGATAAATTGTCAAAGACTTGCTGATAATAATTATTAGTAGCCGTTTGCTCATTATATCTAAAAGCAACTGGCTTTATCATTAAAATATTATTTGTTATCTGCTTCATTAGCATCTTACTAAAGGCATTGTTGAGCATCTAAATAAACCTGACATTTTTGCTATCTCAGCATAAGGCACTTCTTCGACAATAAAACCTCTCTTCCTTAACTCACTATTTAGTCTTGAGAATCTTTCCTCTGAAATAATCACTTTGTCAGATATTGAAAATATATTAGAGCTCATACTATACATTTCATCTCTACTTAATTCAATGATATTTTCTTTTTTAAAATGATTCACTAAGAAATTATAATCCTTCTCATTCTTAAAACCACCTTTATATAATATTGCCATATCCTTGCCAATTGGCTGAAAGCAACAATCTAGATGTAAAACATTCTCTTTAGCATCATCATCTGATTTTCGCAACTCCAACCCCTTCACCTTCTTATCGTAGAAAGTTGTTGCTAAGAAATCAAGTCCAGCACGATTAGTTCTAGCTACTGTATATCTTTCAAAATCTTCCTTCTCAGAATATCCAACAAATATATAATCATCGCAAAGTATTACATCACCTCCTTCCGCCCTAGTATCCTCAGGCATTCTTATTTTATCTAATTCTTCTATCTGATTCAATACAGAATCAATAGCCTCTACTTCTTTCCTTCTATCTTTAATTATATTTGGGAGAACTAACTTGTCTCCTATTGCAAAAGCTATATCTCTTGAAAATATCTGATTTAATCCTTTAATATTCTGCGGACGATATACTGTTACGTTATATTTCTTAAAAACTTTAACCAAAGCATCCATTGCTGAAATACAATCCTTCTCAAGTGGAAAAATACCTAGTCTTACATGCTCCTTGGATTTTGGATCATAACATTCTTCTAAAGTTGGAATGCCACCAAATGCATTCGCAATACCTACAATAACAGCTCGTAATTGTGCAATCTCATTAGTTATATTAATCTTAATCATATTTAAATGCAAACTTAGTGTTTTATACTAAAAAAACTAGCATAGTTCTTCCTCTAACAATTATTAACAATATCATGGTAAAATATATCCTTCCATCATTTAAAAAATTCTTAATTCATTTGTATTTTTGAAAGTAAAATATGAGAACTAAAAAACTTAAGTTTAAGAACTCAAAGAAAGCTAGCCTTAAAAGAATATTGGCTCCTTTTCAAGATTCAACTAATCAAAAAATATTTGGAACAATCATTGCATTATTTTCAGTGTTAATGATTATCGCATTTATTTCTTACTTATTAGAGTGGAAAGCAGATGACAGTATTTTATCAGCAGAAGGCTATTCTATCCTTAATAACGAGACAAAAAATCAAATCGGGGGTCTAGGAGCGCAGATAGCTCATAGATTTATAAAGCTCTGGTTTGGAATTTCAGCACTCTTAATTCCATTTCTAACACTTATAATAGGACTAAAGATCCTAGGATTAAAGAGGTTTGAACTAAGCAAAATAATCTTTAATTGTACTCTAGCGCTAATCGTATTACCTATTTTCATTCATCATTTCTTGGGAGGAATTATTACAGCAGGAGGATTAGGAATATTTGTTAACGAACTTTTAATTCAAGTGATAGGGAGCATTGGCACTAGTCTAGTTCTTATTACCTGCATATTACTTTATCTGATTATATCATTCAATATTACTAGCGAGAAGATCCGAGTATTTATGAGCAAGATTAAGCCTGTAAGAGACAATAAGCAAATTGAAGAAGGCGAACCTATTACAGAAATAAAATCAAATGAAGATCCAAATGTTTCAGCAAATGAGGTAACATCAACAGAAACTAATACCGAGCCTTCAACAACAGATTCTACCACAATTAATCACATAGAAGAAGGTCATGTAGGCCTAGAGTTGATAGACGCTACTAATGAAGAAACCCTTAGTAAGAGTGATATCGAAAAGAAGCTTGAGGAATTAGGAGATTTTGATCCTACCCTTGAACTTTCACAATTTAGAATGCCAGAGATGGATCTATTAAAAGACTATGGGAAAAGTAAAATTGAGATTGACAAAGAGGAACTAGAAAAAAATAAAAATAAGATTGTTGAAACTTTAGGGCACTATAAAATTGGGATAGCATCTATATCAGCTACAGTGGGTCCTACAATCACTCTTTATGAGATTGTGCCCGAAGCAGGAATACGAATCTCTAAAATTAAAAACTTGGAAGATGACATCTCTCTTAGCCTAGCTGCAGAAGGAATCCGAATCATTGCCCCTATCCCAGGAAGAGGAACGATTGGTATTGAAGTACCTAATGCTAATAAGAATACCGTTTCTATGCTAGAAGTAATCCAATCAGAAAGATTTCAAAACTCTAAAATGGAACTACCTATCGCATTTGGTAAAACAATCTCAAACGAGACATTTTTAGTGGATCTAGCTAGAATGCCTCACCTACTGATGGCTGGTGCTACTGGCCAAGGGAAATCAGTAGGATTAAATGCAATATTAATATCATTACTTTATAAAAAACATCCATCACAGATAAAATTTGTACTAGTGGATCCTAAAAAAGTAGAGCTTACCCTGTTTAATAAAATAGAACGCCACTACCTTGCGAAATTACCTGATTCGGAGGACGCAATTATTACTGACACTAAGAAAGTAATAAACACAGTAAATTCTCTTTGCATCGAGATGGATGAGCGTTACGAATTATGTAAAAGTGCTAATTGCAGAAATATAAAAGAATATAACACAAAATTTATCTCTAGAAAGTTAAACCCAAATAATGGGCACAGATACTTACCATATATCGTATTAGTAATTGATGAGTTTGCTGACCTTATCATGACTGCGGGCAAGGAAATAGAAACGCCTATAGCAAGGCTTGCCCAACTAGCACGCGCAATTGGAATACATTTAATTATTGCTACACAAAGACCTTCAGTAAATGTAATTACTGGAATCATAAAAGCTAATTTCCCGGCAAGAGTTGCTTTTAGAGTAACATCCACCATTGACTCTAGAACAATAATGGATAATAAAGGAGCTGAACAATTAATTGGCATGGGAGATATGTTAATCTCAACAGGTAATGACCTGACCAGACTACAGTGTGCGTTCATTGACACCCCCGAAGTAGAACGAATCTGTGAATTTATCGGTTCACAAAGAGCCTATCCACAAGCGTATATACTACCAGAATATGAAGGTGAGACAGAAGCTGTAGGAGGAAGCGCTGATTTAAATGAATTAGATGCCATGTTTAATGATGCAGCATTAGTAGTTGTACAACATCAATCTGGTTCAACATCATTAATCCAAAGAAAATTAAGAATAGGATACAACCGTGCAGGCAGTATTATTGACCAATTAGAGGCAGCAAATATAGTAGGGCCATTCGAAGGGAGTAAGGCACGAAAAGTTCTAGTAAGAGATGAAATGGCTCTTACAGAATTATTAAACACCCTAAAGTAACAATGAGAAAGCTAATTACATCCTCACTAATTCTATTAAGTAGCACCATTTTCGCACAAGATCAAATCGCTAAAGAAACGCTAGAAAGATTGAACACAACTACTAGATCATATGAGAATCTAACTATAAACTTCGAGTTTAATTATAAATGGGGAAATCTAGATAATAAGAAGGCTATGCAAATTGATGAGTCTTTTAATGGCATTCTAATAACCAAAGGAGATAAATTCCTACTAGAAATAGATAATCAAATCATCATAAATGATGGGAAAACCCAATGGATTTACTTAGCTGATATGAATGAGGTGCAAATAATAAACAATTCTCCAGAAGATAATATGATGAATCCAAATAAACTTCTTGCTACCTATGAAGAAGATTACAAATACACTTATGCTGGCACTGTATCAGAAAAAGGAAAACGCTTACAAATTATCAACCTATTTCCAAAAAAGAGTCAAGAATTCATAAAAATAACTATTGCCGTTGATGCTACAAGAAACCAATTAGAAAGAGTCACGGCGCAAGATAAGAATGGTGCAAGTCATACTTACTTGATTAAATCGTCTAAAAGTAATACCATCATAAAACCATTCAACTTTAACATTGCTGATTTTCCTGATGTCGAAGTGATTGACTTAAGGTAACTACCTTATTAATGTTACCAACCCATTCTTTTTCCGAACCTCTCCTAACTCGTCAGTAATAATAAGAAGCCAATTATATACTTCTGCTGGAGAATCAGCACCATCCCACCACTTATCTATATCAGCTGTCTGAAATACCCTTTCTCCCCATTGATTATAAATCTGAAAATCATAAGACTTATACTTCTCCATACGCAACCCGCTAGGACCAAAAGCATCATTATCACCATCATTATTAGGAGTAAAAGCTGTTGGTATATGTAGAACAAAATCATAATACATAATAATGTTCTTTGTTATGGAATCCTTACACTCATTAAGATCTTCAACAATTAACATTACATTATAGATACCTGGATCATCATAAATATGAGAAGGATCTGATTGTACTGAAAAAACTGAATCTCCAAAATCCCAAAGAAATGGAACAGCATCTATAGAAGTATTTGTAAAGTTAATCTCAGGATTCAAAGTAGATAATGTAAATGGATTATACGTAAAATTAGCCTCAGGATTACCAGCAACCGAGACTACTTTAGTCAAAGAATCTTTACAGCCAAGATCATCCTGAATACTTAAAGAAACTTCATAATTACCTATCTGATTATATGTATAGGAAACAGAATCTCCATAGTTAACCACCCCATTTCCTAGATGCCAAATACTAGATGTTGATTGCCCTGAAGGCACAATTGATTGATTAATAAAATAAGTAGGATTATCCAAGCACAAGCCATCAATAATAAAATTAGCAATGGGACTAATATATGAATTAACAGATATATAATCACTAGTGTTCGAACATCCATTAATATCTGTCACACTTACAAAATAATTAGCTGTTGTATCAGCATAGATATAATCTGAACTTGAATTATTATTCCATAAAACTGTACTATATAATGAGTCTACTTGAAGCCGAACACTATCCCCTTCACAAAAAGAAATAGGTCCTTCTGCAAATATACTAGGATTTGGCTTAGGGTGAACCTCTACTAAGATACTATCTTCTCCAATGCATGAATTAGCATCTATCTCCGAAACGTGAAGCCAGAACACACCCGTATTGTTAAGGTCAAGTATGATATGTTCTGTTCCGTTTCCAGAAATAATTTCTGCAATATTAGAAGGGCCGTTTATGGTCCAATTATAGGTTGAACCATTAGTAACTGGAACTGCAAAATTTTCTGCAGAATCTCCCTCACAAAGATGAATTATATTCTGAGCAGATATATTTATCTGCAGTAAGAATAAGAATAATATGTATATTAATTGTCTCAAATCTATTACCAGTGATTAATTGGTCCTGTTATTGGTAAAGCATAAATTTCAAGTGTTACAGTGCTAGCGGTACTCTCGCATCCAATATTCTGAGTCGCATAATAAGTATATACCCCAGCAGCAGATTGTCCTGTAGCAAAAGAAGATCCATTGCCTACTACTGCAGTTAATGCTGCATCAGAATACCAAACGACTGAAGTACCTGTAGCTGTCAAATTAGGTATTGCTGAGCCGAAGCAAGCTGATTGAGAAGTAACTGAAGGAGCGGCTCCAAAAGGACTAATAGTTAAAGTTACTACTGTTGCTGGACCTTCACATCCATTTACATTACCTTGAGTCGCATAATAAGTATATACTCCAGCAGTAGATTGTCCTGTTGGAAAAGAGTTTCCTGAGAATACATTATTCGTTAATGCTGCATCAGAATACCAAACTACTGAAGTACCTGTAGCTGTCAAATCAGGTATCACACCTCCCTCACATCCTACTTCATTAGTAGCCACTGGAGATGTTGGCAATGAATAAATCTCAAGTGTTACAGTGCTAGGACTACTTTCACATCCATTTCCATCATTCTGAGTAACATAATAAGTATATACTCCAGCAGCAGATTGTCCTGTTGGAAAAGAGTTTCCTGAGAATACATTATTCGTTAATGCTGCATCAGAATACCAAACGACTGAAGTGCCTGCAGCTGTCAAATCAGGTATTGCACTCCCCTCACATACTACTTCATTAGCAGCCACTGGAGATGTTGGCAATGAATAAATTTCAAGTGTTACAGGAGTTCCTGCACTCTCACAGCCATTCACATCAGTATCTGTAATATAGTAAGTGTATACTCCAACAGCTGTTTGTCCTGTAGCAAAAGAAGATCCATTGCCTACTACTGCAGTTAATGCTGCATCAGAATACCAAACTACTGAAGTGCCTGTGGTAGATAGTGGTGGAATTGTTGTCCCAAAACATGCAGATTCATTAGTTCCTACTGGAGAGCTCGGTAATGCATAAATCTCAAGTGTTACAGGGACTGCATCCCCCTCGCACCCATTCAATGTTTCTGTAACATAGTAAGTATACAAACCTACTGCTGTCTCACCTGTTGGAAAAGAGTTTCCTGAGAATACATTATTCGTTAATGCTATATCTGTATACCAATTCGGAGCTAATCCAACAGCAAATAGATCAGGAATTATCCCCCCGAGACAAACTGTCTGTGAGCTAGCTACTGTTGGTGATGGCAATGCAAGAACTGTTACATCTACTGTAACTGGTGCTCCATCACATCCATTAACATCTGTTTCAGTTACTGTAATAGTATATGTTCCCGGAGTCATACCCCAGTCCACCGTAATATTATCAGTAGCTAACCCATTATTTAAAGTACCACCACCACTTAATGACCATTGATAAGTAGATCCAGCTGTTGGAGGGTTAATTAAATAAGGTTCTGCTATAGAACCCGCACATACCGTCTGAACCGGAGATGTGTTTGTTTGTGCAACTAAAAAGTTAGTTGCTAAAAGAAGAGCTCCTATAAGCAATCCTTTTAATAATTTGTTTTTTGTTTTCATGACCTTAACATGTTTTTAATTAATATTTGTTTTTAAGTTTGTTTTTAAGTTTGTTTTTAAGTTTGTTTTTTTAATTAATATCTAATTATGAGCTATTGGTGGCGTAACTATCGTAATGACAGGAACTGTTATTATATTTGACCAAGGACTATTATTACAATCACTAGCTTCTCTTACCATTACCCTAAAATCAGTAGCTCCTGATATATTAGGGTAAGTCTGAGGGTTTACTGCAGACCAAGCTGGGGTAGTCAGGTTAGTCCACCCAGCACCAGTATTATATTGGAATCGATATGAACTACCTGCAGAAGAAACAGGATAAAGGGTGATATCACTACCAAGACAAGCAGGATCTGGACTTGCTGTTAGAGAAACTGTTGGAACTGGATTTATAGTAACTATCATTGTTTCTGTTATTGCGCATTGTCCTGAATCAGGAGTGAAAGTATATATAGTAGTTGCTGTATGATTAATAGAAGGGGACCAAGTACCAGTAATACCATTTATGGAGGTTGTGGGAAGTGCTGGAATCACTGCTCCAGAACAATAAGGCCCAACAGCTGTGAATATTGGTGTAATATTTGAAACTCCTGGTCCTATTACAGTAGCTGCTGTATCCACACAACCATTAATATTAGTAGCAATAACGGAATATGTTCCAGGAGTAAGACCATATATACTATCACTAGTTGAACCGGTTGACCATAAATAACTTACATTAGTTGTTGGAGAATTAAGTACTATTGAGTAATCCTCAGTAGCTCCAAACCAAGGTATATTAGCACCTGTGGGACTCTCACATGGACCCATTGTAACTGGTGCGCCAGGCCAATTTGCATTGCTCATGCAGACAACTCTCATCCTTGTTGGACCATAAAATCCTGTTGTAGGAACCGTAAAGTTGAAAGGATATACTGTCCCAGGCGTCCAAGCACTTATATTACCACTTCCCCATGGTATATTAATAACACCTAGATCCTCACCTGCATCTAAAAAATCACCATCTATATTAAAATCAATATAGACATTTATTGCTTCAGGTGCATATTGCCCAGTAACTGCAAATATATCACTAGGTGTTACATTTACAGTATAGTTTTGACCTTCAGTCACATCTGCATAAAGTATTGGAGAATAGTCTTCATAAAAGTCATTAACTCCTCCTGTATTATTATTGATACTAAAATTATCACCTGATAATTGCACCTCTTCTATAATTGTCTGAGGTTGTGTAATAAAATTCGGTGCAGGATTTGAAGAACAATAAGATAATAAAGATATTGTTCCTCCTACATTTGATCCTGGAACATAAATATTTGCTGTGCCATCATTTGCTCCAACACATGTTACATCAGTATTTGTTAAGGTTATAGATGGAATTGTATTTACTATTATTGTTCCTGTTGTGGCTGAAGGACACCCTCCTGTGGTTGATACCGTATAATAGAATGTTCCTGTTGCTGTAGGTATTCCACTAATTATAGCAGTGTTACCTGCCCATGTTCCTAATATACCAGGAGGAAGACCTGAGAATATTGCATTAGAGGCTCCTGTAGTTGCTAAATTAATACTAGAAATGGGACTATTAACACAAACTGTCTGGTTTGTCCCAGGTGCTATTGTATTTAATGGTGTAACTGTTATTGTACCTGTGGTCGTAGCTGTAGCTGGAGGACATACTCCTCCATTTATTGTTACTGTATAGTTAAATGTTCCAGCTAATGTAGGTGCACCACTAATTATGACTGTATCTGATAGCAATGAGCCGATCAAACCTGGAGGCAAACCTGTAAAATTCGCAGCTATAGCTCCCGTAGTAACTAAACTAATATCTGCTATAGGATTATTTACACAAACTGTTTGATTAACAGCAGAAGAAATTGATGTCTGTGGGTTAATCTGGATTGTAAGAGTTGCTGTTGTTGCACACTGCCCTTGATTTGGAGTAAAAGTATACGTAGTCGTAGCTGTATTATTAATTGCAGGTGACCAAGTTCCAGTAATACCATTTGTTGATGTTGTTGGTAAAGCAGGAATTGCCGAACCATAGCAATAAGGTCCTACATTAGCAAATGTCGGATTTAATGAGGAGACAGTAACTACAACTTGTTCAGTTGATGCAGTGGGACACGATGAATTTCCTGTAAATGAAGAAACAGTGTAAGTTGTTGTGACAGTAGGACTAGCAATAACAGTGCTTCCTGTAGTTGTACTCAGTCCCGTAGATGGAGACCAATTATATACACCATTCCCGCCACTTGCGGTAAGCGTAGTTGAATCACCATCACAAATTGTTACAGCATTACTATTTAACGAAACTGGCAATAAGATGCCTGAAGACAAACTTGCTCCTACAGTATAATCACAAACATCCCCAGCAAATCCATCAACCATTAAATAATAGGTATTCCCAATAGTTAATCCTGATGCANTAATAGCAGAATAGCCAGGTAACATTTGACTTTCACAAANATATGATGTTACATATCCACTACAATTACCTGCACTGCTAAAAACCATAAATTGGATGCCAAAATTAGAAGTGCAGTTACTTACCCATACATCTAGTGATACTGTGGTTGCTCCTGCAACAAAAGAGAAAAAAGAATTATTATCAATATATGCACCATATGCAGCAAACGCATTAAATAAACCCCACCAACTATTTGCTGTATAAGAACTACTTGTATTACCACAATAACCATTAAAATCACAAATAGGAGTTGCAGTTAAACATGAATTTCCAGCTGGTGTTGTTGTTATACAGTTAGGTTCAATTGGAACAGTACCGCAACCAATAGTAGCTGCCCAACCATTACTAGTAACTGAGTTGTCAGAAATAAAATTTATTGTTATACATCCAGAAGGAGCCCATATAACATTGTTTATAGCAGTTCCGGAATATGCTCTTATCAATGGAGAAGCAGTATTCGGACCATCATAAATATACATTACATCCCAACCACTTTCTATATTAAATTGAGAGAACGATAAAGAAATCGCCTGGCCTGGAATACTAGAGCAAAACGTTACTGTCCTATTTTCATTATTTGCATAATTAGAATTAGCCCCGCCACTATCATAAAAAGTGCCACTACAAGTAGTAATAGTTGCATTATTAGTTGCTTGGCCGGAACCCATTACATAAGTTTGACCAAACAAACTTATAACACTAGTAGATAGTGTCAAGATTAGAAATAGGTATTTAAGGTATCTCCTCATTTTGCAAGTCTAGACTTGCAAATTTACGGAAATAAAAGAAAAAAGTTACAAGATTTGAGGTGTGAATCGGATAATAAGGAATATATAAATACTATGAAATGAGAAAAAGAAACTAATAGAAGTATTCCCTTACTTACAAATACTTATAAAGAAGATACGAGAATAGAACAAAAAAGTTGCTAATCTGAAATCTAGGCTAATTAAGTATTGCAAATCTTAATTAACAGGAATCAATCTGTAATCTGAATAATGATATATGGGTGCTGAAATATTCTCATTATATCCACTCTTAGATTTTTTGAAATCATATACATCCTTTCTGCCGCAAAAATGCATAATAATATCATAGCCCTGTTTTGAATATTTTTGAACATTTGTAACGTACTCTTTCGCAAATAATGCCAGGAAACTCAAATCGTAATCAGAAAAGAGATTAATACTTCTTGAATTAGGAATATGAACATCAAGTTCCATCAGATTGGTTACATCAAGATTATCATACGATGTAATAGACTCAAATGAGAATATAGTAGAGATCGAATCAATACTTCCGATTGAACCCAACATTGTACTAAGAAAAGCTTTATCTTTGGACAATAGTAATACATTCTGAGCTTCTACAAAATATCTTCTAATAGAATCAACCTTAGTATTAGTAATCTGAAAAGATTCCACTGTCTTGTTATACTCTCTAAATTTATATCTTAAATAAGCTGCAATACCTTCCGTCCTGTTATCATTCAATATAATAATCCTCTCACCTAACTTCTTTCTGCTCAAATACTCTATTAATATCTCAGCTTGAACTTTATATGTTAGTGCTATCTGATAAACAGAAGAGAATTGCATAATATTCTTATTATCTCTAGAGAGAGGAGAGATAAGAACCTTGCTTTTATCTTGACCATACTTTCTACATAATATCTGAAATAAACTAGAATACATAGGGCCAATAATAATATCCATCTTATCAAGCTGATTAGAATAAACTAATCTCTTCACCTTTAGACTATCCTGATTTGTATCAAAAGTATGCAAAACAATCTTCTTCCCTACTCTTCTTAATGAATCTATAGCTAGTTCAACACCAATATGGAAAGAAAGTGCTGACTCAGATTGATTGCAATATCTGTTCGAAAGATCTAAAGTATCACTATTGAACATAGTGTCATTCCTAATTAAATAATATGGCATCAAAAGTGCAATATTTATAATAGGACCATCAGAATCATCATCCAATATTAATCTTCTAACAGGAATCGACTCCTCAGCTCTATCATTTAAATATATTGGAATATAAAGCAACTGATTATAAAAAAGTCTTCTATCTAGTTCATTTGCCAACCTAATATCTAATGTTGTAACATCATGAAGCGCCGCTATTGATTTAAGCGACTCACCTCCTTTTACCACATGCTTAACAAATTCTCTTCCTGAGAAATAGGTAGTATCATATTTATTCTGTGCTGACAAACCTAATGCCAAAGAAACTAGAAAGATAAAAGCTGATTTCTTTATTATTCCCATTCTATTGTTGCTGGTGGTTTTGAAGAAATGTCATATACCACTCGATTAACCCCCTTAACTTTATTAATAATATCATTCGATACTTTTGCCAAAAATTCATAAGGCAAATGCACCCAATCAGCCGTCATACCATCCGTTGATTCAACCGCTCTTAAAGCTACAGCATTCTCATATGTCCTCTCATCGCCCATTACTCCAACCGATTGTATAGGTAGAAAGATTGCCCCTGCCTGCCAGACTTTATCATATAATCCAGAAGATTCTAATGCTGAAATAAATATATGATCAACCTCTTGTAATATCCTCACTTTTTCTTTTGTAATATCACCTAAAATACGAATTGCTAATCCAGGCCCTGGGAAAGGATGCCTGCCTAAAAGTTTTTGATCAATATCCATTGAATGGCCTATTCTTCTTACCTCATCTTTAAATAAAGTATTGAGAGGTTCAACGATTCTAAGTTTCATGTAATCAGGAAGACCTCCTACATTATGATGAGATTTAATAGTCTGGGATGGTCCTCCAGTTGCAGAAACAGATTCAATTACATCAGGATAGATAGTCCCTTGAGCAAGCCATTTAACATTCTCTATTTTATGAGACTCATCTTCAAAAACATCAACAAACATTGCTCCAATTGCTTTACGCTTTTTTTCAGGATCAGTAACTCCAGATAAGATATTATAAAACCGCTCTTTTGAGTCTACCCCCTTTACATTTAATCCCATCCCTTGATACTGATTCAGTACACTCTCAAACTCACCTTTCCTTAAGAGACCATTATCTACAAAAATGCAATGCAAATTTTCTCCAATAGCCTTATGCAATAAGACAGCTGTGACTGTAGAGTCAACACCCCCTGAAAGCCCCAAAACTACTTTGTCATTTCCTAACTGATACTTCAAGCCATCAACTGTTTCCTCCACAAAAGTAGCTGGAGTCCAATCTTGTGCACAACCACTAATATCTACTAAAAAATTCTTTAGGATAGTGCTCCCATCCAAAGAATGATATACTTCAGGATGGAATTGAAGTGCATAAGTTGACTCGTTCTCAATCCTGTAAGCAACTACCTCTACATCATTAGTAGATGCTAAGAGCTTATAATTTGAAGGAATAGTTGTGATAGTGTCTGCATGACTCATCCAGACTTGAGAGCCTAGAGAAACGCCTTTCATTAACTCAGAATGCACATCTACAAAAGAAAGATTAGCTCTACCGTATTCACGATTATTTGAAGGTGAAACCTCTCCACCAAACTCATGTGCTAAATGCTGAGCCCCATAACAAACTCCTAGTAAAGGTAATTTTCCTTTTATTCCTGACAAATCAGGAATTGGAGCATTATTTTCACGAACAGAATGTGGAGATCCTGATAGAATAACCGCCTTCCAACTTTCATCAATTTCTGGTATTTTATTGTAAGGGTGTATCTCTGAATAAATATTTAACTCTCTAACTCTCCTAGCAATAAGCTGTGTATATTGTGATCCAAAATCTAAAATAAGTATTCTTTCGTGTTGCATCTAAAACTATTGCTTATTAAAGCGTTAAAATTACAAAATTCGGACAAAGTGGATCAAGATTATTTTTTAATGTTTTGATGAAGTTATCCCCATCGTCTAAATAGTATGAGATATAATTATCATACCGTTCCTGTAAATAGTTATTTGGAAAAAGATGCTTCTTTATTTTAGTAATTTGATTTATTGCATTCTCACTCTTTTTCTTTTCTGCTCTCATCAACTTCTCTTGCAACTTGTCTAGAAAAGAGAACTGTTTTTGCAATTGTGCCTTAGTACTATTTTGCAAACTAGATTCTGAAATTTTTGATGCTAAATCCTCATATAATAATGCCAACTTTTTTTTATCATCCTCTAAAGATATCTTTTGATTAGAATGAGCTAGCACATATCTCTTACTCAACTTAGCTTCAGATAAAAACAAATCCTCTAATTTAAAACCTAATTTCTCAAATTTATACTGTTTACTCTTATCAATTAGCAGAGCTGAATTTCGTAAAACTAACAGAGGAAAAGGTGTCCTCTCTTGCTCAAAAACAGTCTTTAACTGCATCCAATAAGCAATCTCAGACTCACCGCCAATATAAGCAATGTTTGGCAGAATAACTTCCTGATAAAGTGGCCGCAATAAGACATTAGGACTAAACCTTTCAGGATTTTCTCTAATTTCTTTTTCGGTAACACCCCCTGTTATTAATTCTCTTTTGTTATCTGATAATCTAAAAAAGTTAATGTTTCTAACAAAAGCCTGTGCTTTATAATCTTTGGATAAACGATCACTGCACTGCTGTATAATAGGTGCAAACCCTCTTTCCAATATGTCTTTGCTAATCTGAGGAATAAATTGTCTTTTCAGATCTCTATCATTTCCATCAATTATTACCAAACCATACTCACCAAAAAGCTCATTAACAAGATATCTTGTTGCGTCAGCTAGATTATTATGATTTAAATAGGTTTGCTCAAAAAGCATGATCAACTTATCAATGTTCTTGTGAGCACCTAAAACTATTTTTAACTCTGATATTAGACTGTCTAAATCATCTAAATTTATTTCACCAACAGCACCATGCTGCTTATTATTCCACTCGATCTTATTGCCAAATAAATGGATGTGATTTATCTCCTCAAAATCATGATCTTCGGTAGCCATCCAAAAAACAGGGATGAAATTATTAGAAGGATACCTAACCTTTAGTTGATCACATAGATTAATAGTAGAGATAATCTTATAGATAAAATAAAGAGGTCCGGTAAACAAACAAAGCTGATGCCCTGTAGTTACAGAAAAAGTAGTGTCTAACTTAAGCAAATCAATATTCTCCTGTGATAGATCTGAAAGATTAAACGACTGGTTTTGCTTTTCTAAAACCTCAACTAATACGCCTCTATCTATCTCGTGACTCCTCTTCTCTACAATTTGCCGCCCAAAATTCTCAAGTTCAGGAAAATGATTGACAAATGATTTTAACTTCTCATCCTTATTTAAATAATCTATAATTAACTTAGAAAAACAATGAGTATCTTTATATGAGATCTTATACTTCAAAATCTATTCTTTCATAATAAAACCTCCAGCAATTAAATCTTCTCCCTCATAGATTACAGCTGATTGACCTGGTGCAATTCCAGCTACTCTTTTATGAAATAATACTTTTAAGTTTCTTCCCTCATTTGTAATGGTGGCCATCTCACCTTTGTGTTTATATCTAACTTTCACCATACATTGCATACCATCCTTTATTTTATCATATTTCAAGTAATTAACATCCCTAATAGACATCTCTTGATGTCGCAAATCTTCTTTTGTTCCTACAACAACAGTATTATCTTGAGGATTTATCCCAACCACATAAGTTGGAGCAGACCCTAATGACACTCCCAACTTTCTTTGACCAATAGTATAAAAAGGATAGCCATCATGAATTCCCACTTTCTTCCCATCGATTGTAATAAAATCACCTCCTTTTACTTTTTCTTCCAGTCCCTCTACCCTTCTTTTTAAAAATCCTCTATAGTCATTATCAGGAATAAAACAAATTTCATAACTCTCATCTTTCTCAGCCAAAGCATTATATCCTCTATCAATCGCCATCTGCTTAATGTCCTTCTTATGATACTTTCCCATAGGAAAAATAGTTCTTTTAAGACACTCTTGCTTAACACCCCAAAGGACATAAGACTGATCCTTGCTTTCATCAATACCTTTAGATACAATATATCGACCATTCTCCTCATATATCTGAGCATAATGACCTGTAGCAATATACTTGCAACGTAGCATATCTGCACGTTTCAGAAGTGCCTCCCATTTTATGTGTGTATTACAAAGCACACATGGATTAGGGGTACGACCAGCTACATACTCATCAACGAAGTTGTCAATAATCAAATCATCAAACTCATCACGAATATCTAGAATAGTATGAGGAAAACCACAATCGACAGATAATTGTCTCGCATCATTTATAGAGTCCAAACTACAACAACCTGTCTCCTTCTTACTGCCTCCTGAGCTTGCATAATCCCATGTTTTCATGGTGAGGCCAATAACTTCATAGCCTTGCTCATGAAGAATTAATGAAGCCATGGTACTATCAATACCTCCACTCATTGCCATTAAAACCCTTCCTTTACTCATTATAATTTATTATTGTATCACTAACACCTTCCTCTGTGAAGAACTCCCAGAAATCTGACTTTATATCATTATTATAGAATCCATTATAATATACATTCCCATTAGGATAATAATACGTCTGCTTTCCATGCCTCAAATTATCTTTGTAGTAGCTTTCCATCTTTAAAGTTCCATCAATAAAGAACTGTTTCCAAGAGCCATCTAAAGAATCATTTCTCCAATTCTTTTTCTCATAAAGAGCACCATCATAATAGAAAGATTTGGTAGCCCCGTTAAGCCTCCCTCCTTGATATTGTTCTGACATGATTAAAATACTATCTTTATTATAATAATTCCAGGTGCTATCTTTTAATTCATTTACATATATTCCTGATGATTGCAATTTACCATCTTTATAGAAAAAATGGGTAGCAACTGCCTCTCCATCATGAAAGAACTCTTTCTCAGCTTTTAATTCACCACTCTCATAATAATAATAAAATAAACCTTGAGGTTTATTATCTTTAAATTGCCCCTTATATCTTATATTCCCATTCTTATGATTCTTAGACCACACGCCTTGTTTCATTCCATAATCATCAATCTTATTAATTGTCTGACTAATAGAAAAGAAAGGAAGAAGGAAGAAGAATAAAAGCAGTTTTTTCATCGATTTTTTTTACAAATATAGCTCAAAAAATAAGTTCTAACTCTGTAATGATTCCATTAATTTATCAATTCCATCTATAAATGATTCCCAACTAAATCTTTTCTTCTCTTTCTTGGTATTTAATGCAAACTCCTTCTCTCTATTGTTCTCATAAAAATCTACTATCACATCTGAGATATCATTAGGGTCTTGAGAAGTTACATAGCCCACTCTATCATTAGGAACAATCTCAGCTAGTCCTCCAACATCAGTCACTAACATTGGGCGTTCAAAATGATAAGCAATTTGAGTTACTCCACTTTGAGTAGCTGTCTTGTAAGTCTGTGTAATCATATCAGAAGCACAAAAATAATTCTTAACATCATCGGAAGAAATAAATGCACTATGTAAGATGACCTGACTCTTAATCCCTAAAGTATTTATTAATGATATATACTCCTCCTTATCTTCATAGAATTCTCCTGCTACAATCAGTTTTACTCCTAGATCTTTAATACGATCATCAGTCATGGCTCTAAGCATAAGATCTAAACCCTTGTATTTACGTATAAAACCAAAAAACAATAAGTATCTATCCTTAGAGTTTAACGCTAAATTTTGGATTGCTTCACTCTTTGATACTTTCTCACCAAAAGTATCATAAATAGGATGTGGAATAAATTTCTTAAAAGCAGATTTAGTAAATTGTGTTAGATCCTCAAGAACAGATTTAGAAAGGGTTAAGTACGCATCACAGCTCTTAATAAAATAGGCAGTAAGCATCCGGTCTCCTAAGCGTTTCTCATGAGGAATAACATTATCAGTAATTGCTAGAATTTTTATCTTCTTATTAAGGAGCCGAGCAATAGTACCTAGACAAGGAGACATAAAAGGCAACCAATATCTTATAATCACTAAATCCGGTTTCTCTTTATTAATCTTAGTCGCTACTTTTATCCAATTAAAAGGATTTATAGAATTTATAAGTGTCTTAATCTTAAGGTTCTTAGGGGGTTCACCTTCCTCATACTGAGTAGTCCCTGGGAATAAAAATGAAGGATATTGTAAGGAGAAAGAGAATACAATCACATCATCCTTTCTATCGGCATAAGCCTTTGCTAAAGCATTATTAAAATTAGCAATACCGCCTCTTAAAGGGAAAGCAGGTCCAATTATAATAACTTTTTGATTAGCCAATTAGACCTCTTTTTCTACTTGATAGTTGTTTCTATCATAAGTATTTCTTGATATCATTTCAGCAATAAAGCCCGCTAAGAACAACTGCACCCCCATAATCATAGAGGTTAAAGCAATATAGAAACCTGACATATTAGCAATATTAGTTGCTGGCAGACTATTAAGCATAAAATATAATTTAGTTCCTCCAATATAAGTAAATAAGCCAAAACCAAGCATAAACATTAAGCTGCCAAGAACCCCAAAGAAATGCATTGGTTTTTTCCCAAATCTACTTACAAATGTAATGGTAAGTAAATCTAAAAATCCATTTACAAATCGCTCTAATCCAAATTTGGTAACACCATACTTTCGACTTTGATGTTCGACTACTTGTTCTGTGATATTAGCAAAACCTGCCCATTTTGCAAGTACAGGAATATATCTATGCATCTCACCATGTACTTCAATAGACTTCACTACTGTATTTCTATAAGATTTAAGCCCACAATTAAAATCATGTAAATAGATACCAGAGGCCCTACGAGCAGCCCAATTAAATAATCTTGTAGGAACAGTCTTTGTAATTGGATCATATCTCTTCTTCTTCCAACCAGAAACCAAATCATAACCCTCAATAGCAATTTTATTATACAACTCCGGGATTTCTTCAGGGCTATCTTGCAAATCAGCATCCATAGTGATAACAACATCCCCTTCTGCCTTTGCAAAACCAATATTTAAAGCGGCAGATTTTCCATAATTTCTTCTAAATTTAACTCCTTTAATATTGTGATTGCCAGAAGATATATTCTCAATTTTCTCCCATGAATTATCCTTACTACCATCATCAATCAACAAGACTTCGTATGTAAAGTCATTTGCTTGCATTACCTTATCAATCCAAGAACATAGTTCTGATAACGATTCTTCTTCATTAAATAAAGGAACTACTACAGATATATCCATAATTATTCGATTTTATTTGGATCAGAATTCTTAACAAAGAATGAAATGATTGCTGAAAAGAAGAATCCCATAAAGGTTCCACTAAGCACACCCATAATCATTAACCAATGAGGCTGAGTAAGCTTTCCAGTCATCTCCAAAGCTAGATCTAATTCTTCCTCAGAGATATCAGGATTAGTCTGTAATACAGCTTGCTCAGTCGTTTTCAAGATATTAGCTAACATATCAGGATCTAGGTAAGTAATATAGATAAACGTATAAAAAGCCATTAGTATTGAGGAAAAAAATGCGACACTAGTACCTAATTTTAAAGAGCCCCCGTAAGAAATAAAACCATCATTAAAATTATCACGATACTGAATAATTGAGTAAATTAGAAATCCTATTATCACCATATTATTCAATATTGATGGGATAACTGATCTTTGTTCATCAACACCTAAAGCCCAGATAGTTAATGCAATAAGCATCAAAAGAAGCCCCAGTACAGAACCATAATTCATTGCAAATTTTCTAGTATCCATTGATCTTTCTTTAATTGTTGATTAGGCAAAGATAAACAAAAATAGAAGTTAGAAAATACTTTGCTAAAAAGCTAGATTATATTACTTTTGGCGCAAGGGTAAGTCTTGTGCGACCAGCTCCCTATGAACTCCCCCAGGGCAGGAATGCAGCAAGGGTAATAGGTTGTAGCGGTGCGATATAAGTAGCTTACCCTTATTTATTCTAAGAAATCCTACTCCATCCCATACGCTCCCTAGCATAAGGACGATAAGTACGCGCAATATTTATATTATCTGCTTTTTCTAAATGCTCATCCCCCTTCAATAGCAGTTCAGCCTCCTTTCGAGCAAAATGCAATATCTTATTGTCAGCAATTAGGTCTGAAATTTTAAAATCAAGTATACCACTTTGCTTAGTTCCCATCATATCTCCAGGGCCTCTTAATTTTAAATCAACCTCTGATATCTTAAATCCATCATTTGTTTCTACCATAGTCTTCAGACGGGTCTTACCCTCATTACTCACCTTATTCCCACTCATAAGTATACAATAAGACTGCTCTGTCCCCCTACCAACCCTACCTCTAAGCTGATGTAATTGAGAAAGTC
>PCBP01000010.1 GCA_002730985.1 Flavobacteriales bacterium
AATTCCTTTTTTTAAATAACCCCATTTCCTTGCCAATTTATTGGCTGTTTCTCCACCTTCCACACCCGTATTCATTGGAAGAACCTTATCGTATCCGAAGTATTCAGTTATATATTTTTCATACTCTCCTAATGTATCATTATGAAACGCTCTAGATGTTAAAGTTAAAATATCCGATTGTTTTTTAAGAGCATCTATAATCTTTGGATGACAATGTCCTTGATTTACTGCAGAATAAGCAGACAAGAAATCATAATATCTTTTTCCCTCCACATCCCATACAAATACGCCCTCACCCTTTGCAAGGACTACTGGTAATGGATGGTAATTATGAGCTCCATATTTATCCTCTAATGCAATATAATCTTTTGATGACTTCATTTGATAATCTTTATAACATGCAAATATAGTAGAATTAATACGTAAATATATACTTTAGCAAGATGAAAAAGCAAAAAAGAAGGCAGCCAATATTGATTGAAAATATTAAAATAATTGATACAGCCTCCAAAGGTAAATCAATTGCAAAACATGATGGAAGAGCGATATTTGTTCAAGGAGCTGTTCCAGGGGATATTTGCGATATTACTGTTTTTAAAAGAAGAAAGAAATTTTGGGAAGCACGTGTAGAAAAAGTACATACTTATTCAGAGATAAGAACAGAGCCTAAATGTGAGCATTTTGGAACTTGCGGGGGTTGTAAATGGCAAAACATGGAGTACTCATCCCAACTAGATTTTAAGCAAAATGAGGTGCTTAATAATTTAAAACGAATCGGTGGATTTAAACTCCCTAAGTATTCCCAAATTATAGGAAGTGAGAACAAATATTTCTACAGAAATAAAATGGAGTTTACTTTCTCAAATAAAAGATGGTTATCTCTAAATGAGATTCAATCAGAAGTAGAGATTACAGACAAAGACGCGCTAGGATTTCATGTTCCTAGCATGTTTGACAAAGTAATTAATCTAAATAAATGTCACTTGCAGAAAGACCCTTCAAATGCAATTCGTCTATCTGTAAAACAATTTGCTGACAGAAACAAACTAACTTACTTTGACATCAGAAATCAGCAAGGGTTATTAAGAAACCTAATGATCAGAACTACTTCTACTAATGATTTGATGGTTTTGATTCAGTTTTTTGAAGCTGACAAAAAAAGTATTAAGCTTATGATGGAACATCTTAAAACTACATTCCCAGAAATCACTTCTCTCTTATACATCATCAATCAGAAAGCCAATAACACGATGTACGACCAAGAGGTGATATGTTACAGTGGTAAAGATCATATTATGGAGGAAATGAATGGGCTCTACTTTAAGATTGGATCAAAATCCTTCTTTCAGACAAATAATGAACAAGCAAAGGTACTATACAGAAAAACCAAAGAGCTTGCTCAAATTAAAAAAGATCAGATAGTATACGATCTATATACTGGAACAGGCACTATTGCTCAATATGTAGCTGAATCTGCAAAAGAAGTAATTGGCATTGATTCTGTAGAGGAAGGAATAAATGCAGCTTACGAAAATGCTGATCGAAACAATATCAATAACTGTACCTTCTACACAGGTGACATGAAAGATATATTTACAGATGAATTCATAGCGATAAATGGACCCCCAGATGTGATCATTACTGATCCACCAAGAGATGGAATGCATAAAAAAGTTGTAGAGCAGATCTTAAAGATTAAAGCAGAAAGAATAGTATATGTTAGTTGCAATTCTGCTACACAAGCAAGAGACATGTCTTTAATGAAAGATTTATATGAATTAAAAAACATTCAACCTATCGATATGTTCCCGCAAACTCATCACGTTGAGAATATTGCAGTTTTAGAAATGAAATCATAAATTTGAGAACAATGAATGATATATGGAAAAAATTGAAAGAGTTGTATGATATGAGCCCTACCCTTTTTGGTATTCTACTTTTTATTGATTTAGCCATACTCTATTTTATTATACAATACTTTATTAGCTAATGCTTTTACATATTCATCAAGATAATCCTGATTACAGAAAAATAAAGATGGTTGTTGAATGTCTTAAAAATGGTGGAGTAATCATTTACCCTACCGATACTGTTTATGCTTTTGGCTGTGATGTGTACAATAAAAGAGCCATGGAAAGATTATGTCGCATAAAAGGAGTGGACATCAAAAAGCATAACCTGTCTTTCGTGTGTTATGATTTAAGTCACATAGCAGATTTTAGCAGACAACTAGAAAATTCCACTTATAAATTGATGAAAAAGGCTCTGCCAGGTCCCTATACTTTTATCCTTAATGCGAATAGCAGTATTCCCAAATTATTTAAAAATAAGAAGCGAGAAGTGGGCATTAGGATTCCCGACAACAATATCCCAAGAGAAATAGTGAAAGAGCTGGGCAACCCTATTGTGTCAACATCAGTTAAAGATGATGACATGGTAATCGAATACAGCACTGATCCTGAACTCATTCATGAATATTTCAAGAAACACGTTGATTTGGTCATCTCAGGAGGTTATGGTGAAAGCACGCCATCTACTATCGTAAAATGCACTAAGAGCACCCCTGAAATATTAAGAGAAGGAAAAGGTAATACTAACCTATTTGAGTAATAATTCTAATTATCTGAGGTAGGAGTAATTCCTTGTCATGATTTAAGATTACAAAATCCGATAATTTCTCTTTCTGATTCTGTGGCATTTGCCTCTCCATTCTAGCAATAATCTGTCTCCTTGAAATATTATCACGTTTTATTACTCTCCCAATTCTGACATTCTCAGAGGCTGAAACACATATTACCTTGTCAAGCCCTATATGAGAATCACTCTCAAATAATATAGCTGCCTCTTTAATCACAATTTGTGAATTCTTAACAGAACACCAATTTTCAAAATTTTGTTTCACCACTGGATGGACTAATTTATTCAGTGCTTCTAGTTTTTGTTTGTCATTAAAAACAATCTCAGCTAAAATATCATTTTGAAGTAATCCATCTCTATACACCTTATTACCAAAAATATACTGGATCTCTTTTTTTAATATTTTATTCTCAACCATACATCTTTTTGCTTCAAAATCAGCATTAAAAACAGGTATGCCAAGTTTAGAAAAAAGAACACCAACGAAGGTTTTTCCAGAGCCAATTCCTCCAGTAAGGCCTATTCTTATCTGTTTTTCTTTATGTAACATAGACCTAGATAAATAGCATTATATTTTGGCAATACATCTTGAATACTAAAAGATTTAGCATGCGCTAAGGCATTAATTTTAAAAGACTTTAAAAGTTCCCGATCTTTTAATAAAGTTATGGTATCCTCTGCCATTTTATCTACATCACCAACACTAGACAAAAAACCTGTCTTACCTTCAATATTGACTTCTGAAATACCACCACTATTTGTTGAAATAACAGCTGTCTCACTTGCCATTGCCTCTAGTGCAACCAAACCAAAACTTTCTGTTTCAGAAGGTAATACAAAGACATCAGAAATTGCAAGCATCTTCTCAATAACTCTTATCTTTCCTAAAAATCTCACCCTACTCCCCATTCCTAACTCTCTGCAAAGCTCCTCTGCTTGTAATCGCTCAGGACCATCACCAATCATAAGTAACTTACAAGGAACCTCTCTATTTACTTTATCAAATATTCTCACTACATCCTTTACTCTTTTTACCTTCCTAAAATTAGAAATATGCGTGATTATAAATTCTTCTTTGTTTGCAAAATTACCTCGTAGCTTCTCATCAACTGTCTTTTGATACAAACTCATGTCAATAAAGTTTGAGATAGTCTGAATCTCCTTCTTAATATTAAAATACTCTAACGTTTCTCTCTTTAAATCTTCAGAAACTACAGTTACCGCATCTGACATATTAATAGCATACTCGATAACTGGCTGAAAGGATTTGTCCTTTCCCAGTAGAGTAATATCAGTACCATGTAAAGTGGTGACAATTGGAAGGTCAATTCCATAGGTTGCTAGAATCTGCTTGGCATTCACAGCCGCGGAAGCATGAGGAATAGCATAATGAACATGTAAAATATTCAATTTTTCATGCATCGCAACATCAACTAATTTAGAAGTCAGATTAAGTTCATAAGGAGCATACTCAAAAAGAGGATAATCTGGCACAGTTACCTCGTGATAATAAATCTTCTCAGAAAATAAATCCAAACGAAATGGTTGGTCATAAGAAATGAAGTGAACCTCATGACCTTCCTCTGAGAGTGCTATCCCAAGCTCAGTAGCAATAACTCCACTCCCACCATAAGTAGGATAGCAGACAATACCAATTCTCAATTTATTTGTCATATAAACTATCATAAATTACTTCCATAATCTGTGTTCTTACATCCATATCAATTAGTTTCTTATTACTAGCATCTGGATGAATCCTATTTGATAAAAATATATAAACTATATTATCCCTAGGGTCAGCCCAAGCTAAAGTTCCTGTAAATCCTGAATGACCGAAACCACTCAAACTAGCATTTCTACTTGCAGGCCCTCCTTCTTGCTTAGGTAAAGCGGCCTTATCAAAACCAGCTCCTCTCCTATTATCATCTTCTGGGAATTGACACCTTATAAATTCCGCTATCACCTTCTTAGAAAAATATTGTTCTGATCCATATTCGCCATTCTGTAAATACATTTGCATCAATTTTGCTAAATCATTTGAATTTGAAAAAAGCCCTGCATGCCCACCAACACCTCCTTGCATAGCAGCACCCATATCATGCACATATCCTTGTAAAAGCTGACTTCTAAACTCAAAGTCCATTTCAGTAGGAACTATTCTGCCTTGATCAATTCGATCCAAAGGTAAGTAACCTAAATTTTCCATCCCTAAACTTTTATAGAATAATTTATCAGTAACTTTTTCTAATGATTCTGTGTATTCCTCCTCAATCATCTCTTTAAACATATAATAACCCAAATCAGAGTAAAGATATTTCTTGTTCTCTAAAATCTCAGATTCTTTAATCTGATGAATAATGGAATCTGAATATTGTTTATGTAAGAAAATCCCAGAAGCAACTTGATACGGATATTTTTTACTAGAAATTGTACTGTATAAAGTATCCCGAAGATTCATTTTTCCAGATACAGAATCTTTAACCAGAGTCTGTTTATAAAATGGAATCCATGAATCTAATCTTCCTTGGTGCGCTAGAATATCTCTTATGATCAAACTTTCCTTATTTGTTGAGTCCAACTCTAAATAGGCCCCTAGATGATTGTCTATATTCAATCTTTTGTTGTCAACCATATGCATTAATAAAGGAACAGTTGCTCCTATTTTTGTGACTGAAGCCAGATCATAAACATCAGAATTCCTGACTATTTTCTTTTTCTCATATGTATGATAACCATACGATTTATGAAAAAATACATTACCATCTTTGGCAATAAGTACCTGACAGCCTGGAGTTGCCTCCTGAGATATTGCATATTCTATGATGCTGTCAATCTTATAAAGCAAATCAGTTCTAAAATTTATTTCCTGAGGGAAAACATATCTCATTCTGACTGACTCAGTCTCTAATCCTGAGTTAATATTATAATGTTTTGTATTAACAGGCAATCTACCACTCATCCCTATTCCTCCAAAGATTGCTTGAGCTGTTTGCTCTTGTGCAACTATACTATTTTGATAAGACAAGATTAGTCCATAAAAATTATTAGTTCCCGAAAATGAATTTATACTATATGGATTTGCAAATATTGGAACAATAATTTTCGATTGCAAGGCGACAGATTGTAGGAAAATATCTGTTTCCTTCGCAATCCTATAGGATTCCCAAGCATTAGCATTTGATTTATGGACACTAGCAATTACTAAATTAAATCTAGATAATTTGTTTAGCAATACTGCCTGCTCAGATTCAGTGGCTTGTTCTGAGATTGTAAAATGGCTTACTGGAGCGTAATATGAAAGCATCTCCTGAAAATCAGTAGCCTCTTGACCAATACTAACTGATGCAATTTGTAGAGTATCCAATCTCTTTAAGGGTAATAGATCATCATAATTCTGCAATAAGGTTAATGATGATTTTACCATATCCTTATCTAATAATTCTGTTGCACTAGTAATAATCTCATCTTGGATAACTGATAACTTAGTGGGTTCATATTCAGCTAATCCCATCCATTGCTTAGCCATTAATATCTTATGACATCTCTCGTCAATTTCTATTTGAGAGATTTTCTTCTGCTTAATGGCCTTCTTTATTTCCTCAATAGCTTTTGGAACATCTTGGGAAAAAAGCAAAACATCATTACCAGCAAGTAACGCTTTCAGATCAACTTCTCCTGGTCCATAAAACTGACTTACACCATTCATATTGAGAGCATCAGTAATGACTAAACCTGTAAAACCCATCTCTTCTTTTAGTAAACTATTAACTACCTTGGGAGATAATGAAACTGCCAAGTCTTTAGTATCATCTAAAGCAGGAATGTATAAATGAGCAACCATAATAGAACCTAAACCATCCTCAATTAGCATTCTATAAGGAAGCAGCTCTACTTCTTCTAGTCGATACTTTAACTGATTTACAGTAGGTAATGTCTTATGAGAGTCTGAATCTGTATCACCATGACCAGGAAAATGCTTGGCACAGGCCAAAACATTATTATCCTGCATACCCCTCATATAAGCTAAGCCCATCCTGCCTACTTCAACAGGATCTTCCCCGAAGGAACGGTTATTAATAATAGGGTTTTCAGGGTTTGAATTGACATCAATAACAGGGGCAAAATTAATATGTATCCCTAATAACTTACATTGACGCGCTACCTCCGCCCCCATCTCATAAATCAGATTGGTATCCTCAATAGCCCCAAGAGTCATTTGCCAAGGAAAACGCAAAGATGAATCTAATCTCATAGCAACACCCCACTCTGCATCAATAGCAATCATTAGAGGAATCTTTGATTTTGACTGATAAAAATTGGTAAGTTGTGCCTGTCTAACAGGGCCACCTTGAAGAAACATCAACCCTCCAATCTTATAGTTTTCTACTAAATCAGTAATATGCTGTTTATGATCTTTTCCCTTATTAGAATAAGCTGCCACTATAAAAAGTTGAGCAATTCTTTCATCTTCTGACAAAGTAGTCATGATACTATCTGCCCAAGTATGTGAATTACTTAAAAATACGGCTTTACTCTGCGCCAGGACGTACTGGCAACTGCCTAAAAATAGAATCATAAATAAGATGACCAAATGAATCCTTATCATATCTGTAAAATTAGAAATTGTTATGCAATCAATAAAGAATTAACAAAAGTAATATCATGACTTATCAACTGAAATATTTAATACTTTTGCAGATATGAAAGCACCAAAAATCCCCTCTTTCTTTAAGACTCCAGAAATAAAACCATTTTCTTTTATCCCTAGATATTATAATGAACGGAAAGAAAGACAACAAGTGTCAAGAGTAGAAATTAAGAAAAATATCAAGTTTAACAAAAATCTTGCTAGAAAGAAAGAAAAAGGCAGACATATGAAAATTATAATTCTGATTATTATTTTATCTTTGCTATTCTATAATTTTATCATTAATTAAGTCTACTTACATTGGATATCATTCAATTATTACCTGACCATGTTGCCAACCAGATTGCTGCAGGTGAGGTCATACAAAGACCAGCTTCAGCAGTAAAAGAGATGCTAGAGAATGCCTTAGATGCAGGCAGTACAGAAATTACGCTCTTTATAAAAGATGCTGGAAGAACACTTCTGCAAGTTGTAGATAATGGTTGCGGAATGAGCCAAAAAGATCTAGAGATGTGTTTTGAACGACATGCTACTTCAAAAATAAAAAATGCCAATGATTTATTTAATATCCAAAGTATGGGCTTCAGAGGAGAAGCAATGGCATCAATTGCCGCAATAGCACATGTTGAAGTAAATTCTAAACTAACAGAGAACCAACTAGGCTCTCATTTAATCATTGAAGGCAGTAAAATAAAGACACATAAAGAGTGTTCTAGTGCTAATGGAACCTCAATTAAAGTAAAGAATCTTTTTTACAATGTCCCTGCCAGAAGAAATTTCTTGAAATCTGATCAGGTCGAGATGCGACATATAATGAAGGAATTTACACGTATCGCACTTGCAAACCCAAAAATAAAGATGCAAATTTCTCATAACAACAATGAGCTTACTCACCTGATTAGTTCTAATTTTAGACAAAGAATTGTAAATATTATCGGAGATAAAAGGAATGAAGCACTTGTCCCAATTGAAGAGGAAACAACTTTGGTGAAGGTTTCTGGTTTTGTTGGAAAGCCAGAATCAGCAAAAAGAACAAGAGGAGAACAATATTTTTTTGTAAATTCAAGATTTATAAAAAGTTATCAGCTACACCATGCCGTAAATAAAGCATTCGAAGAAGTTATACCTGACAACTATTTCCCATCCTACTTTATAAATCTTAAAATAGACCCAAAACTTATTGATGTAAATATTCATCCTACAAAAACAGAGATCAAATTTGAAGATGAGAAAGCTATCTATGCAATAATTAGAGCGACGGTAAAGCGATCATTAGGAGCTTATAATATTGCACCTTCATTAGATTTTTCTCAAGAAATAGCATTTGAAAATAACTTCTTAGAAAAAGAAATCAAGCAACCAGAAATTAAAGTAGATTCAACCTATAATCCATTTGAGACACAAAGCTATTATAACCTAGATCCGAAGGTAGAATTAATAGAAAAAGACTATGTACAGACTACTCTATCAGAAGATTTTGGGTCAAATCATGAAATGGGTGCGTTAAGTCAAATTGGAAATTATTTCATACTAGTATCCAACCAAGACAGCCTTCTATTAATACACCAAAGAAGAGCCCACAAGCGTATTTTGTTTGAATACTTCAAAAGTATCCTAAGTAAACAAAAAGGACAATCCCAGCAATTACTTTTTCCAAAGAAAATAAACCTTAGCAAAAATGAATTAGAATCTATAAATAATATGAGACCAAACCTTAATGCATTAGGATTTGTCTTTGAAGATAGTGATAACTCTTTGCTATTCAAAGGAATACCTCCTGAATGCCAAGAAGAAAATTTACAAACTGTTATTGAAGATCTAGTTGAAAAAACTAAAGAATCAGAAGAGCTAGAATTAAATAATAGAGAAAAAATAGCAAAAACATTAGCTACATCACTTGCAATAAGTAAAATTAAGAAACTAGCAGATGAAGAAATGCGATCATTAAAACAAGAGCTTTTAAAATGCGAGACACCTAGTGTATGTCCAAGTGGAAAACGCACTATGATTAATTTAAGAACTACTGAATTAGAGAAATACTTTTAAAATGTACAGACCTACATCATTTAGTCAGCTTCCTGAAGTAGTAAAGAACTTACTTATCATAAATGGATTATTCTTTTTAGGCACAATCTCATTAGATAATCTAGGAGTTGATCTAACACAGATACTTGCATTACATCAATTCCAATCTGCTAATTTTATGCCACATCAATTGATTACTCACTTCTTTATGCATGCAAATCTCACACATTTACTCTTGAATATGTTTGCACTCTGGATGTTTGGTAAAATTCTAGAGAATGTATGGGGTGGGAAAAGATTCTTAATCTATTATATGTTTACAGGACTGGGTGCTGCTGCACTACATCTAGCCTTTAGTCAATATCAAATCTCTGAATTGACAAATGATATGCCTGGAATCTTAGAATTAGCCAAAAAAGGATTATATAATCCAGGAAATGCGAATTCTCTAAAACTAACTCAATTAGTATCTACCCCAACTGTAGGTGCTTCAGGTGCGGTATTTGGCATCCTATTAGCTTTCGGGATGTTATTCCCAAATACTTTACTCTACATCTATTTTGCGATTCCTGTAAAAGCAAAATACTTTGTCATAGTATATGGTCTAATAGAAATCTACTCTGGATTAAGTAATAATCCGGGTGATAATGTGGCTCACTTTGCACATCTAGGAGGGATGCTTTTTGGCTTTCTATTAATCAAATATTGGCAGAAAAATAACACCCAATTCTACTAATGACTAACATCTTAAATAATATAAAGAAAGATTTCAAATACGGAACAATCCTAAATAAACTCATTTACATAAATGCAGGAATATTTCTTGCAGTCAGTATATTAGATGTTTTCTCTTTTATGTTTCAATTTAATATCAGACCACTATTAAATAAATTCTATTTATCAGCAAATCTCAGCATCCTTATGAAACAGCCATGGTCATTTATCTCTTATATGTTTTTGCATAATGGATTTCTTCATCTACTCTTTAACATGCTCTGGCTTCAGTTTAGCGGCAGACTATTTCTGCAATATCTAAAACCAAAACAATTATTAAGCACCTACATAATAGGAGGACTATTTGGAGGGATACTCTTTATCATCGCATATAATTATGTGCCTGTTTTCCAACCATTAACTACAGGAGCTTCAGCAGTTGGCGCATCAGCATCAGTATTTGCTATTATGGTTGCTATAGCTACTTATACTCCAAATTATGCTGTACAGTTGCCTTTTATTGGATTCGTAAAACTAAAATACTTAGCGATATTTATGGTTATTCTAGATATACTAAGTATTCCAAAAGGAAATGCAGGAGGTCATATAGCACATCTTGGTGGAGCCCTCTTTGGATATCTATATGTTAAGCAACTACAGAAAGGGAAAGATCTAAGCATAAATTTCTCTAATCTATTAGATAAATTTATTAGTCCATTAAAAACAAGAAGAAAGCCTAAGAAAGTATATAAAAGATCGGAATCAGACTATAAATTTAATGAAGAGAAAGCAATTAGGCAAAAAGAAATAGATAATATACTAGAAAAAATTGCCAATTCAGGGTATGAGAGTCTAAGTAAAGAGGAGAAAGCCATTCTTTTTAGTGCAAGTAAAAAATAAATGCAAGGATTATCACTAATAAATAAGTTGCTATATTTTCTGAACTCTATCAGTCTATTCCTACTTCTTGGATCTTATCTATCTCCTTATATAAGCCCCCTGCTTTTTTGGCCGATATCATTTATTGGCCTAATATTCCCAATCTTATATATTACTAATATCCTATTCCTAATCTACTGGTTAATCGGGCTTAAGAAGCCAATGTGGGCCAATATCATCATCCTATTAATAGGTATTGGAAATATTAGTAACTACTTAGGAACCTCACCAAATAATAACTCATCTAAAGAAAATATAAAAGTACTAACTTATAATGTACGTCTATTCAACAAGTATAATTGGCTAGAAGAAACCGATATTAAAGAGAAAATATTTAATTTCTTCAAAACAGAGAATGCAGATATTCTTTGTATACAAGAGTTCTATACCCCTGATGAAATACCCAATTTTAGTTACCCTTATAAGCATATCGGAATGCATAACAGAAAAAGCCAATGGCATATGGCTATTTACAGCAATTACCCTCAAATCAAAAACGAAACAGTAAGTATAGAAGGAAAACAGATGAATAATACCTGTATCTATTCTGATATGATAATTAAAGAAGATACTATCAGAGTCTATAACATACATCTAGCAAGTAATTGGTTTAATAGCTCCGACTATTCTTTTATACAAAATCCTAAGAAGGAGAGACTCAGAGAAGGCCTACTAGGAATAACTAAACGAATGAAAAGTAGTTATAGAAAAAGAGCTCTAGAAGTAGCTGTAATTAAAGAGCATATGACAACGAGCCCATTCCCTCTAATAGTATGTGGAGACTTTAATGACACACCCCTGTCCTATGCTTATAAGTCAATTAAAAGAGATCTAATAGATGCTTTTAGCTTCTCAGGGAAAGGCATTGGCAATTCATTTACTAAGATACCAGCACTCAGAATTGATTACATCTTACATGATGAAAGGTTCAGAAGTACTAACTATCAGAAATACAATCAGATCCTATCTGACCATTATGCTATTAGCTGTGAGATTACTACTCCTTAATTAACAGAAACTCTAGGCGATTAGGGTAGATACGCTCCACCTTTACCCCTACAGGTAAGTTGTCATATTTTATCTGAACTTTTTTTTGCTCTTCAGCCTCTGAGGCATCAATATATAATCTTAAAAAATCTGCAGCTAAAAGTTGATGTTTATCTTTGGAAAGCCTTAGTATAACACTTGCATTTCTAGGAAATAGCTTCATTGAATAGTCGTTCCTAAGATGACGAATCTCTACTTCTTTTGTAATAACTTCTTCAATAAAAGGTTCAACATCTATCTCCACTCCCACAAAATTCGTTTTACATTCCAAACCATTTGGCAGAATAAAAGCAACTTCATAAACTTGATTCTCATCGACTCCATCTAAATCTAATAGTTCAGTTGTAACATTACTAATCGAATCTAGCAGACTCTGCTCACCATAAAGAACTACAGAGCTAGGAGTTAATCTTATATCATTAGCCAACCAAAATGTTTGCTTTAGATTAATATCTGCATTTAATATAACTGGGACTTCTTTCTTAACTCTATTAGCAAAAGGAACAACTATCCTTTCAGGAGTTATAGTCATAATTTCTACTGAGGCATCCAAAATTTCTGCCACATCTTTTCTCTTAGAGTTCATAATCCAAAAAAGGTTCTTTCCATTGGCTATCGGCTGAGAATTAGCCACATTACAATTTAAGACAAGCGGGCTGTAGTTAAATAACTGGAATGAAATAATAGAGATGCCAGAAGCCTTTACACGCACATGCACATAATCAGCTGGACTAACAACCTCAAACAAGTCGACTGGATAATTTATATATTTAATTGGCACTAAAAAAGTAGTCTCATGTATCTTTGATAGCATAGTCAAGAACCAGAATGAAAAGGAAATAAAGAAAAAAAAAGCATAAGTATTTAACTTTTTGTTTTTTCTCAAGATATTAAGAGGGGTCCCAATTACTTTTCTAAAACTAAAGAACATTATTTCTGCTCAATACTAGCTTCACTATTCATTGATACTGCTGATTTTTCTACTTTTAATATAGTACCACCATGTACCTCAATAATAAAAGTGTCTTCTTTTATATCTATAATTTTTCCATGAATACCACCAATAGTAATTATCCTGTCTCCTTTCTTTAATGATAAACGATAGGAACGCTCTAACTTTTGCTTCTTAACTTGAGGACGAATCATAAAAAAATACATTACGGCAAAGATCATGCCGAACATAATTAATGAACTCATACCTGTTCCTGCTGCTTGTAATAAAATCATAACTAATTATTTTTCAGAAACTAAAACTACTCCTTTTATTATTAATACTTTTATACTTGGTATTGCATTAGTGATCAAAGTTACTGTTTTATTCTGCTTCCCTGACCTTTTCCCACTATTAAAGGTGACTTTAATAATAGTGTCATCTCCTGCTGCAATCGGCCCTTCTGACCACTCAGGAACTGTACAACCACAACTTCCTTTCACTGAACGAATGATAAGTGGTGCATTACCAATATTCTTTAATTTAAATTCTATGCTAATTGATTCATCTTGATTAATTTCTCCAAAATCAAAAGATTCTTTCTCAAGTGCAATTTCTGGCATTTCAACTTCATCAGCATCTTCATCAGCTGTTAATGGGCTTTGTACTAAATCGATAAGATCTTTTGGCTTATTACCATTAACACATGAAAATAGAAAAAAAACAGCAAGCCAAACATTTATTATGTTAATCTTCATCATTACGACTATTTAAAATCAATCCTCTGCCTACTTTCTTAATCTTTCCTTCTCTCATGTAAGTCTTTACAAAATTATCTAGTAATCCATTAACAAATAATTTACTCTTTGAAGTACTATAATATTTTGCAATCTCGATGTATTCATTCATAGATACCTTGACAGGTAAGTTTGGCATTGATAAGATTTCCGAAAAAGACATTTTAAGAAAAAGCTGATCCATCTTTGCAATACGATCCAGCTCCCAGTTTTTAGCAAATCTTATAATAATTTTCTCATATTCAGCATTGTTATTTATTGTGTCCCTAAAGAGACTTAAAGCAAACTCTCTGTCAGAAACATCCTTAAACACACTCTTAGGAATCATGCTCACATCATCTCTAATCTCGCCAAAAATAATAGTTGAGACAAATGGCAAGTCATCAATCCAATAAATGCTTCTTTCTTCAAAAATATGATGTACAAGTTTATTGTTAAGAATATAATCATTTAATAGTTCAATAATAAATTTCTTATCAAAATTAATGGATGTGTTGTCAGATTCTAAGTAATCAATATATAATTCTGATGTTCGAATTAAATTGAATAATTTACGTATAATATCATGATCATTATTTATCCATATACCTGAAAACTTTGACAATCTATCCATCAATACTTTATCATGACAGATACTTAGAGCAACCTTATTATTAATAAACCTTGTATTTGGAGTTAAATCAAGAGAAGAAGGCAGATGTTTCTTTTTACCATCTTTATAAAATTCATCTGCATACTTTACAATCTCAATAAGCAATGAAATTATTACTAACTTTAATTCTACTACATCATCAAAATGCCTTAACATTGCTTGCTCTGAAGTAGATATCTGATTTGTTTTTGAAGAAAGATAAGAATACAGAGATTGCATCACTTTTATCCTAATATGCCTTCTGCTAAGCATCAGATATTAGATGTTTTTCTATCGTTAATTCTTTCTTGTGCAATCTTTAATGCTGCATCATGTGTTGTAATATTCTCAAATTCTGATTTGTTTAGAATCTCTAAAGTAGTATTGTAGATTTCTCTTGTTTGATTAAGAGCATCTTCTCTATTATACCCCTTAAGCTCTGAATACACATTTATAAGCCCCCCAGCATTAATCAAAAAATCAGGGGCATAACAAATTCCTTTATCAGCACATAGCTGTCCATCTCTTCCCTCATCAGCTAACTGATTATTTGCTGCGCCAGCAATTATTTCACATTTTAATCTGCTAATTGTATCTGGATTAACAGTGGCACCCAAAGCACAAGGAGCATAAATATCCATGTCTACATCAAATATTGAATCACCCATAACTATAGTCGCCCCAAACTCTTGAGCTAGATCATCTAATCTTTGCTCATTTATATCATTAATAATAACATTTGCTCCTTCTTCAGTTAAATGTCTTACTAAATTCTTTCCAACATGACCAACTCCTTGAACTAATACAGTTCTACCAGATAATTTATCTGAACCCCATTTATAATGTGCTGCTGCTTTCATTCCCATATATACACCAAAAGCAGTTAAAGGAGAGGGATCTCCACTGCCACCCATACTCTCAGGAATGCCAGTGACATACTTGGTCTCCATACGAACATATTCCATATCCTTAGTACTCATACCTACATCCTCAGCAGTAATATATTTGCCTCCAAGACTATTAACATATTGTCCAAATTTACGCATTAGAGCTTCTGTCTTTTCAGTCTCAGAATCACCAATAATAACTGCTTTGCCACCCCCTAAACCAAGGCCAGATATTGCAGCTTTAAATGTCATTCCTCTTGATAATCTTAGAACATCTTGAAGAGCATCTTCTTCATTAGTGTAATTCCACATCCGTGTACCACCTAGTGCAGGCCCCAAAGTGGTGTCATGAATTGCAATGATTGCTTTCAATCCTGTATTAGTGTCTTGGCAAAAAACTAATTGCTCATGCCCCATAAGATTCATGTTGCTAAGTACCAAACCTTTTCTTTTATATGTTATCTGTGTATTCAATTTTGTCATAAATATGCCAAGTTTTACTATTTTAATTAAGCTAACTCAAATTTAAACAAGAAATAAATCATATTTTTAAAGCAGTCGCGAATTTACTTATTATTTTTGGCAAATCAATTAAAGCACATAGACAATTTGTGAGACACTTATTATATCTTAATAAATTTTTATGGAGATATCGCAACTTACTTATAATAGGAAGTGCCTTTATCGTAATTGCTAACTTATTTGCATTATACCCAGCTGAATTTGTACGCAAAGCATTTGATGCTGTGCTTCTAAGTGTACAAGAAGGCAGTCAAAGATCAGATAAAATTCACTATACCATATTAAAATACGGAGGCCTAATAGTATCTTTTTCTATACTAAAAGGAGTCTTTATGTTCTTTATGCGACAAACAATAATTGTAATGAGCCGCAAGATAGAATTTGACCTTAAGAATGAGATATATCAGCAATACCAGAGTCTCAGTATGAGTTTCTATAAAAGAAACAAAACTGGTGACTTAATGAATAGAATATCAGAGGATGTAAGTAAGGTTAGAATGTATTTAGGACCAGTATTAATGTATGGGATAAATATCTTAATCCTATTCTACTTAGTAATCTCAAAAATGTTAAGCATCAGTAGCACACTAACTTTATACGTTCTTATACCTCTCCCAATATTAGCTGTACTAGTTTATTTTGTAAGTAGCAATATTAACAAGAGAGGTGAAAGAGTTCAGGAGCAACTATCACAGCTAACCACTATATCTCAAGAGAGTTTCTCAGGAATAAAAATAATTAAATCTTTCGTTAATCAAGCCAATACATGGAAAGTTTTTTTAGAATCATGCAAAGAATACACAAAGAAACAAATACAATTAGTGAAAATAGAAGCTGTCTTCTTTCCTCTTATTATCACTATGATCGGAATGAGCACCATCTTTACTATATATATAGGAGGAATTGAAAGTTTCAAAGGAAATATCACTACCGGAAACATTGCAGAATTCATCATTTATATCAACATGTTAGCTTGGCCAGTCGCCTCTGTAGGCTGGATCACATCAATAGTACAAAGAGCAGCCGCATCACAAGAAAGAATAAATGACTTCTTACTTATAGAGCCTGAAATACAGAACAAAACTAAAGTGCTTACTCCAATTACTGGCAATATTAATTTTAAAAATGTAAGCCTTACTTACGATGATACAAATATTACAGCACTAAATAATGTTAGCTTTACCATTAAAGAAGGTAGTAGCCTCGGAGTTTTTGGCAAAACAGGGAGCGGTAAATCGACTATTGCAAGCCTACTGTGCAGATTATACAATACCACCAAAGGTGATATTGTATTTGGGAAAACTAATATAAAAGATCTCAATTTGTTCGAGTTAAGGTCATCCATTGGCTATATCCCTCAAGATGGCTATCTGTTTTCTGGATCTATTAAAGAAAATATCGCATTTACAAGTAATAAAGTTAACGAAAAGAAAGTTTCAAAAGCAGCAGAAGAAGCAGAAATACTAGATGAGATTGAAAAATTTACCGATGGATTCACAACTATAATTGGAGAAAGAGGCGTTAAAATATCAGGCGGACAAAGACAAAGGCTAGCTATTGCGAGGACCTTTTACAAAAATCCAAAGCTATTCATCTTTGACGATTGTTTATCAGCAATTGATGCTACAAAAGAACATAAAATACTAAAAAACCTACATCTAAAGAAAAAAGGAAAAACGTCCATAATTATTAGTCATAGAATTGCAACAATTAAAGATGCTGACCATATTATTGTACTAGAAGAAGGAAAAATAGTTGAGCAAGGAGACCATCAATCTCTACTTAAAAATAGAGGCTTTTATTATAAAATAAATAAGAGTCAAAATAACTTAACTTAGTCATTTGATATTTATATTTTATATTTGACAAAATTTTAAAAAACCAAAAAGAATGGATGGCAAACAAGAATTTAAAGAAATCTTTTCAAAAAAAATAAGAGCAGGAAGAAGAACCTATTTTTTTGATGTAAGAGCAACCAAGGCGGAAGATTATTATATGACCATTACTGAAAGCATCAAAGATTTTAATGATGAAGGAACACCATCATACCGAAAACATAAAATATACCTTTATAAAGAAGACTTCAATGATTTTAAGGATGCTTTCGAGGCAGTAAGTAAGTATATTATTGCGGAGAAAGGAGAAGAAATAATCTCTGGGAAGAAATTTGAAAAGAAAGAAGAAAAAGAATCAGCCGAGATTAAAGAGAAATCATCAACTGAATTTACTGAAGTAAATTTTGATGATTTAGGAAAAGATTAAAATAAATACATATAAATCATAAGAAAGCTCTGCGAGATTGCAGAGCTTTCTTATTTGTAAAAAATCTTAACAACTACACCACATTTTGTTGATAATTTGATGTGCTTTAGAAATTGGAAAACTATAAACACTACTTACTTTTATAGCCATAAAAATATATTATAGGATGGTAAAAATAATTGCAATAGCAAATCAAAAGGGGGGAGTAGGGAAAACAACCACAGCCATGAACTTAGCAGGCAGTTTAGGAATACTCGAAAAGAAGGTTTTGCTAATTGATGCTGACCCTCAAGCCAATGCTACTTCAGGAGTTGGCCATAATCCTCAGGAGATAGAAAAAGGAATATATGAATGTCTTATCGGAAAAGCAAAAAGTAATGATTGTATACTAAAAACTCAAAGTCCAAATCTTGACCTAATCCCAGCAAATATCAACCTAGTAGGTGCAGAGCTGGAACTTGTAAACATTGACAAAAGAGAATACCAAATGCAAAAAGCGTTAACCTCTATAAAAGAAGGTTACGATTATATAATCATAGATTGCGCGCCATCATTAGGATTACTCACACTTAATGCCTTATCGGCTTCTAATAGCGTTATAGTACCTATACAATGCGAATACTTTGCTCTTGAAGGTTTAGGAAAGCTACTAAATACCATTAAAATAGTGCAACAAAGATTTAATATTGATCTAGAAATTGAAGGTCTATTACTAACTATGTACGACACCCGATTACGGCTAGCTAACCAGGTAGTTGAAGAAGTGAAAGCACACTTCCAAAATATGGTATTTAAAACAATTATTCATAGGAATGTACGTTTAGGAGAATCACCATCATTTGGAGAAACAATTATAATACATGATGCCACAAGTAAAGGAGCAATCAACTACCTTAACTTAGCTAACGAACTATTAGAGAAGACAGTAGCAACAGTTTAGAATATGACTAAAGAGAAAGGAGTATTAGGTAGAGGCTTAGCATCAATACTTAGCAGTAGTAATACTAATCTTATAAAAAATCCCAACCAAGAGAAGGAGATTGAGTCATCAGCTATTACAGGCATCACACATGAGATACTGATCTGTCAAATAGTTCCTAACCCCTTTCAGCCCAGAATAAAATTTGATCAAGAAAAATTAAACGAACTTGCTATCTCAATTGAGCAATTAGGGATTATACAGCCGATCACAGTTCGAAAAATGGAAGAGGGTGAGTTTCAATTAATTTCTGGAGAGAGAAGATTTAAAGCTGCAAAAATAGCAGGATTGGATAAAATACCAGCTTATATAAGGATAGCTAACGATAAAGAGATGCTTGAAATGGCATTAGTCGAAAACATCCAGCGAGAAAATCTGAATCCGATCGAAGTAGCATTAAGTTACCAGAGATTAATCAAAGAAATACAACTTACACAAGAACAATGTAGTATACGTGTAGGAAAGAATAGAAGTACAATAAGTAACTTTCTGCGGCTTCTAAAATTGCCTGAAATAATACAAAAAGCTTTAATTGACGGCACCATTAGTAATGGGCATGCAAGATCACTACTTTCGATAACATCAAAAGAATCACAGATTAATCTCTGCCAAGATATTATAGCAAATGGATACTCAGTAAGAGAGGTAGAGCAACTATCAAAAGAATTCTCTACAAGAATATATAAAAGAACCTCAAAAAATAAGAGTATTCCCACCCCGCTACCTTTTTTACAACAAAAAATGGCACACGACTTATCAAAGAATATTAACACCCCTATAGAATTAAAACGTAATAAAAAAGGAAGAGGGAAACTAATTATTACATTTAATGATGATGAAGATCTTATAAGAATAATTGAAAAAATAAGCAACTAACTTGTCAATAAAGAAACAAATATTAGTTCTGCTTCTTGGGAGCGCTTACACTATTATCTCAGCACAAGAAATAATAAGAAAAAATCCTAAACAGGCGGGAATCTATTCTGCTATAATACCAGGTGCTGGACAGGCCTATACTAAAAAATATTGGAAAATACCTATTATTTATGCCGGGCTTATTACTTCTGCATACTACATAAAAGAAAGTAATACCTCTTACCAGCTTTATAGAAATACTTATTTAGACCGAAATGAGGGGAATAATTCTGATCAATTCTATGGACAATATTCTAATGCCGATTTGATCACACTTAGCAATCATTACAGAAGAAATAGAGAAATATCCATCCTCTGTTTAGTTGGGACATACATCCTAAATATTGTAGACGCCTCAGTAAGTGCCCATTTATTTGACTATGATATAGGTGATGATCTATCACTATATATTCAGCCTATCTATTTCTCAGAAGGACATGCTGCCGGCCTATCACTATACTTTAATTTATAAATCCGGAATATGAGAATCGCAATACTTGGTTATGGTAAGATGGGTAAAAAAATTAGTGAACTAGCCACAAAAAAAGGGCATAATATCGTTTGCATATCTAATTCAAGTAATCCAGCAAAATTACTGGATCTAAGTGTGGCTGATGTGGCAATTGATTTTAGTACCCCCACTACTGCATTTGAAAATATTTCACATGCAATTAATAGTGGTATCCCCGTAATCTCTGGAACAACAGCTTGGCTTGACAAATTACATGATATCCATAAAATATGTACAAAGAAGGGAGGTGCTTTTCTACATGCTCCTAATTTTAGTTTAGGAGTAAATATATTCTTTGAGATCAATAAGAAACTAGCTGAACTAATGAAGAATAAAGAATATGCATATAACATACATGAAATCCATCACACGCGGAAACTTGATTCCCCAAGTGGAACTGCTATCACCTTGGCAGAGCAAATAAATAAAAGACTAGAACATAAACCCATAATAACTTCTGAAAGAATAGATGATATCCCTGGAACACATCAGATAACTTACTCATCAAAATTAGATGAGATTGAAATAAAACATACTGCTAATAATCGTGATGGTTTTGCAATAGGAGCAATAATAGCCGCAGAATGGATAGTCGGCAAGGAAGGCATTTACAGTATAAAAGATATCCTATTAGCATAAAAACAATAACTTTGCCAGATATGAAGAGATTAGAAAAAATGCTAGGGAAATTCTTTAAGGTAATATTATTTATTATTGCAACAATTATATGGAGTCTATTTGTTTATCTAATTGATGGAGAATGGCTCTATTTTGCACCATTAATAGCTGGAGATATCTTATTTTGGGAAACAATCTCATGGCAGTTCTGGAAAAAAAAGAAGAAAAAACCTAAGAAAAAGAAGAAAGGTGAACTTAGATCATGGTTTGACGCCATCTTGTTTGCTGTTATTGCAGCAACTATCTTGCGAACTTTCCTAATTGAAGCGTATACAATTCCAACTTCATCAATGGAAAAATCAATGCTTGTTGGTGATTTCCTTTTTGTAAGTAAAGTAGCCTATGGGCCAAGAGTCCCTATGACCCCTATTGCGTTCCCATTAGTACATCACACCATGCCTATTATAGGTGGCAAATCCTATTCCGAAAGTATAAATATTCCATATCATAGAATGAAAGGATTAGGTGATATTAAACGGAATGACTGTGTCGTATTCAATTGGCCAGCAGAATCCTTAGGAAGGCCAATTGACAAGAAAGAAAATTACGTAAAGAGATGTGTTGGAATGCCTGGAGATATACTAGAACTTAAAAATTCAGATCTTTTTATAAATGAAGCTCCCCAGGAAGAATTTGATGGAATGAAAAGACAATGGCACTATGATGTCAGTACTAAAGGAGCTGGTTTGAATCCAAAAATTCTTCTGGAAAAATATGATATTACTGAAGGTGGCTATGGGCGGAATAGGAATGAGTATAATCTTACGCTTACAGACCCTAATCGTGATGCATTACGTAATTTCCCTAATGTGACTAGAGTAGAGAAAAGAGTAGAAAAAGAAGGAATCTATGCAGACTATATTTTTCCTCATGATAAAAATTATAAATGGAATGTAGATAATTTTGGACCAATTACTATCCCTAAGAGTGGAAGTACTATTGAAATTTCAACTAATAATCTATCCATCTATAGAGAGATTATTGAACGCTATGAGAATAATAAGCTTGAAATAATTGATGGGGAAATATACATTAATGACAAATTAACAACTAACTATACCTTTATAATGGACTACTATTGGATGATGGGTGATAATAGACATAATTCTGCTGACAGTAGATTCTGGGGATTTGTTCCCGAAAATCATATTGTTGGAAAAGCTTTATTTGTATGGATGAGTTGGGATAAGAATGCAAAAGGATTAAATAAAATTAGATGGAATAGGCTATTTAGGAGTGTTAAATAGACCCTTATTACCAACAGCATATCTGGCGCCAATAAGCTATTATGCTATATTATTACAAAAAGCAAATTGCGAAATTGAATACCATGAACATTTTATAAAACAGAGTGTCAGAAATAGATGCGAAATTTATGGGGCAAACGGAAGATTACGATTAACAATACCAAAACATAGACAAGGAAGTAGCAAGACCTTAATAACTAATATCAAGATTTCTTACCAAGAAGAATGGCAGAGAGAACATTGGAATGCAATTGTATCTGCCTACAACTCTTCTCCTTTTTTTAAATACTACAAGGATAAACTAAGACCCTACTATGAAAAAAAGGAAATTTACCTAATCAATTTTAACAATAAATTGCAGAAACTAATTTTAGCACTTTTACAAGTAGAAGTAAAATACACACACAGTACTAAGTATAAGGACTTAGGAAAATTTACAGATTTAAGAAATTACACTTTTCAGAGTAAAAGAATGAAGAAATATGACCAAGTATTTATGGAAAAACATGGTTTCATTTCTAATCTTTCTATTCTAGATATATTATTTAACTTAGGACCTGAAAGTACAGATTATCTCACCAGTCTTGATACTAGCATTGAGATATGATATCTCAAACAAAATAAGTCTATCAGATAAATACTAATTATCTAATATCAATTCTCTATTTTTGACAAAAAATAAGCTAATGGCAGATTTAGAATTTAATAAAAATGATGATAATCTGAGACTATTAATCTCAGAAATAAAAAGAAGACATGCCATTATATCCTTAGGCGGTGGGAAGAAGCAGATTGAAAAACAACATGCTAAAGGAAAACTAACTGCAAGAGAGCGTATTGATTACCTAAAAGATAGAGACTCTGATTTTTTAGAGATTGGCGCCTTTGCAGGGGAAGATATGTATAAAGAATATGGTGGATGTCCATCAGGAGGGGTCGTTGCCGGAGTTACTTATATTAAGAAGAGACAGTGTATTGTAGTTGCTAATGATGCTACTGTCAAAGCAGGAGCTTGGTTCCCAATCACAGGCAAGAAAAATCTGCGAATGCAAGAACTCTCAATGGAAAACAAATTACCAATTATTTATCTGGTAGACAGTGCCGGGGTATTCTTACCTCTACAAGATGAAATCTTCCCAGACAAAGAACATTTTGGAAGAATTTTCAGAAATAATGCTCATATGAGCTCCCTAGGAATTACACAGATCTCTGCTATTATGGGGCCTTGTGTTGCTGGAGGTGCTTATCTTCCAATTATGAGTGATGAAGCTCTTATTGTAAATAAGACAGGTAATATTTTCTTAGCAGGCAGCTATTTAGTAAAAGCGGCTATTGGAGAAACTATTGATAACGAGACTTTGGGTGGTGCGACTACTCATTGTGAAATCTCTGGTGTTACGGATTATAAAGCTAAAGATGATAAATCTGCACTAGATAAAATCCGTACTATCATTGATAAAATTGGTGATTATGACAAAGCAGGTTTTAACAGATCAGAATCATACCCTCCAGAGAAAGATGAGAAAGAGATCTATGGAATACTCCCAAGAGACAGAACTAAAGCTTATAATATGAAGGATATTATTACTCGTTTGGTAGATAGATCTGAATTTGAAGAGTACAAGAGAGACTATGGGAAATCTATAATCTGTGGTTATGCTAGAATAGATGGATGGGCCGTAGGTATAGTTGCCAACCAAAGAGAAATGATCAAAAACAAAAAAGGAGAAATGCAATTTGGTGGAGTTATCTACTCTGATTCTGCAGACAAATCAGCGCGATTTATTGCCAATTGTAATCAAAAGAAAATTCCTTTAGTTTTTTTGCAAGATGTGACTGGTTTTATGGTAGGTTCTAGATCTGAACATGGTGGCATCATTAAAGATGGGGCTAAGATGGTTAATGCAATGTCAAATTCTGTGGTGCCTAAATTTACTGTAATTCTTGGAAACTCCTATGGAGCAGGAAACTATGCTATGTGTGGAAAGGCGTATGATCCTAGATTAATTGTAGCATGGCCAACTGCAGAGCTTGCAGTTATGGGAGGAGAACAAGCTGCTAAGGTTCTATTGCAAATTGAAAAGTCTTCATTACAAGCTAGAGATGAAAAAATTGATGAAAAATCAGAGAAAAGACTTTTAAAGACTATTACAGAAAGATATAATACACAAACCTCTCCTTATTATGCAGCCTCTCGTTTATGGGTAGATGCCATTATTGATCCTTTAGAAACGCGTAAAGTTATCTCGATGGGGATTGAAGCTGCAAATCATGCTCCAATTAAAAAAGCATACAATCCTGGGGTGATTCAGAGTTAAAATAAATCCATTGCTTATATTTGCAACTTTTAACAACAAAGATGATTAATATTACTCTCCCTGATGGGAGTATCAAAAAAGTAAAAAGTGGGACTTCAGCAATAGATATTGCTACAGAGATCTCTGAAGGATTAGCAAGAAATGTTCTGTCAGCTAGTGTAAATGATGAAATATGGGATGCGAAACGTCCAATTACTAATGATGCCACTCTCACTCTGCATACTTGGCATGATAAGCAAGGAAAGATGAGTTTCTGGCATTCTTCAGCACACATTATGGCAGAGGCATTAGAGGCTCTTTATCCTGGTGTAAAGCTAGGTATTGGTCCGGCTATCAATAATGGATTCTATTATGATATTGATCTAGGAGATCGGATTCTTTCTTCAGATGAACTACCAAAGATTGAACAAAAAATGAAGGAACTAGTTTCTAGGAAAGTTTCATTTAAAAGAAAAGATATCTCAAAAAAAGATGCTGTTAGCTATTTTACTGATAAAGGAGATGAGTATAAATTAGAATTATTAGAAGAGTTAGAAGATGGTAATATTACCTTCTATACCCAAGGGAATTTTACTGATTTATGTAGAGGGCCTCACATACCTTCTTCTGAGAAAATTAAAGCAATTAAGTTATTAAATATCGCAGGCGCCTACTGGAGAGGAGATGAGAATCGGAAACAACTTACTCGTATTTATGGAATTTCATTCCCTAAACAAAAAGAACTTACCGAATATTTAGAAATTTTAGCAGAGGCTAAAAAAAGAGATCATAGAAAACTAGGCAAAGAGATGGGATTATTTACTTTCTCTCAAAAGGTTGGACAGGGACTTCCATTATGGCTCCCTAAAGGTGCCCAACTAAGAGAAAAACTGGAAACTTTCCTTAAGAAAGCGCAAACAAAAGCAGGCTATCTTCCAGTCATTACGCCACATATCGGAAGTAAAGATTTATATGTTTGTTCGGGCCATTATGAAAAATATGGAGAAGATTCGTTCCAGCCAATTAAAACTCCTAATAATGATGAAGAATTTCTCTTAAAACCTATGAATTGCCCTCACCATTGTGAAGTTTATAAAACAAAACAATATTCCTACAAAGATCTACCAGTTCGTTTTGCAGAATTTGGAACTGTTTATCGCTACGAACAATCTGGAGAGTTACATGGGTTAACCCGTGTAAGAGGATTTACTCAAGATGATGCTCATCTTTTTGTTCGTCCTGACCAAGTAAAACAAGAATTCATAGCAGTTATTGATTTAGTCCTATATGTATTCAATGCCTTAGGCTTTACTGATTATAAAGCCCAAGTCTCTTTAAGAGATACAGATAATAAAGAGAAATATATAGGTTCTGATGAAAATTGGGAGAAAGCAGAGGCTGCAATTATTGAAGCTGCCAAAGAAAAAGGAATAGAAACTGTTATTGAATATGGGGAGGCGGCATTCTATGGTCCTAAGCTTGATTTTATGGTCAAAGATGCATTAGACAGAGAATGGCAATTAGGAACAATCCAAGTAGATTATACTCTACCTGAAAGATTTGAACTAGAATACACAGATGCAAATAATCAAAAGCAAAGACCTGTAATGATACACAGAGCTCCTTTTGGATCCATGGAGAGGTTTGTAGCCGTTTTAATCGAACATTGTGGTGGTAATTTTCCGCTCTGGCTAACACCTGATCAATATATCATACTGCCCATAAGTGAAAAATATCATGATTATGCAGAAAAAGTATCTCAATTTCTAAAAAAATACGATATTTGCGGCCCCATTGACTATAGGGCAGAAACTACCGGTAGGAAAATTAGAGATGCAGAAGTTTCAAAAAGCCCTTATATCATTATTGTTGGTGAAAGAGAGCAGAAAGAAGAAAAAATCTCTGTTCGCAAACATGGAGGAAAGGATTTAGGAAGCATTTCATTAGAAGAGTTTAAAAACTTAATAGAAGTAGAAATAAATAAATTAATTATATTTAATAACTAAAACAAACACAATAATCGCACAAAAAAGACCGTACAGAGGAAGAGTAATTAAAAAAAAATTACATAGAACTAACCAAGAGATAACTGCTGCATTTGTGAGGATGGTAGGAGAGCAAGTAGAGCCAAAAATATGTTCAATTGATGAAGCGCTTCAGATCTCTAGAAAAATAGGACTAGATTTAGTAGAAATCTCACCTAAGGCAGATCCTCCAGTTTGCAAAGTTATTGATTATAAAAAATTTATTTATGACCAAAAGAAGAAGCTAAAAACAATACAAAGCAAAGCACAGAAGGTTGTTATTAAAGAGCTAAGATTTGGTCCAAATACTGGTGAACATGACTTTGAGTTTAAATTAAAACATGCAAAGAAATTTCTGCAGGATGGAGCAAAAGTGAAAGCATTTGTATTCTTTAGAGGTAGGACGATTATTTTCAAAGAACAGGGTCAAATTCTACTTTTAAAGCTAGCACAGGCTCTAGAAGATGTAGGAGTTGTAGAAGAAATGCCCAGATTAGATGGGAAGAAAATGATAATTATAATAGCACCAAAGAAGAAAAAATAAAAAAGAACACAATGCCAAAAATGAAAACAAAAGCTGGAGCTAAAAAGAGATTTAAACTGACAGGTTCTGGTAAATTAAAAAGAAAGCAGGCGTTTAAGTCTCATATCTTAACTAAGAAAGAGACCAAACAAAAACACAACCTAACCAAAACAGAGTATGTGTCAAAAGCTGATACAAAGAATATCAAACTCCAGTTAGGTATTTGATAATTTGAAAACAGGTTATTAACCAGGTACATAGTTCATGAAAGGGCGAAAAAACAGGAAAGCCACTATCTACCAAAAACAATTAAATTATGCCAAGATCAGTAAACTCAGTAGCTTCAAAGGCTAGAAGGGATAAACTTTTAAAAGCAGCCAAAGGATACTTTGGAAGAAGAAAAAATGTACACACAATTGCAAAGAATGCTGTAGAAAAAGGAATGCAGTATGCATACCGTGACAGAAAAAACAAGAAAAGAACTTTTCGGGCATTATGGATTCAGAGAATCAATGCAGGAGCAAGATTACATGGAATGTCCTACTCACAATTTATGGGTAGAATTCATGCTAATGGAATTGAACTAAATAGAAAAGTGCTAGCTGATCTAGCAATGAATCAACCAAAAGCTTTTAAGGCAGTCTTAGATAAAGTAAAATAAGGTCTTAAGTAAATATTAAAGAAGGGGCTAACTACAAATGTTCGCTTTTTTATCTTTTACTCTAACAAATCAAGACAGGGCTTCCCTTACTAACTTAGAAATTAAGGCTCCCTCAGCCTTTCCATTCAATCTACCCATAAGTAGCCCCATGCATCTTCCTATATCAGCAGAAGATGATGCTCCAACTTGAGCAATTACTTCTCTCACAATCTCTCTAACTTCATCCTCCCCCATCTGGGCAGGCAGATAAACCTCAAGGTAAGCTAATTGATTAATCTCATCTTCAGCAAGATCTTGTCTATTTTGCTTAATAAAAATGGCAGCTGAATCTTTTCTTTGCTTTACCAACTTAGCAATTAACTTTAAAGAAACGTTATCAGGAACTGTTGTAGTGCCTTCCTTGGTAGCCTCTAACATGATAGCAGATTTTACAGCCCTCAATGCGGCTAACCTATCTGCATTTCTGGCCTTCATCGCATCTTTAATATCATCATTAATTTGCTGTTGTAAACTCATCATTTATTGTACTTTTTATTTTTATCTATTAAACTTTCTAATGCTTCAATCGCATAAATATATCCAGGATTTATCGAAATAGCTCTTTTATAGTCAGATTCTGCCTGGGCAATATTTCCTAAAGTTTCAAAACAAATTCCTCTTGAATAATACGCCTCATAAAACTCCGAATCAGAATAAATAGCATCTGAAAAATTATTAGTTGCCACATCATACAGTCCCAATTCCATATGGATAAAACCTAAATTATAATGCCCACTACTATGAAAAGGATTTGCTTTATGTAGCACCGAATAAGCATCTAAAGCATTATTCCATTCTAAAATATTCTGATAAAATAGTGCTTTATTATACAAAATGATTTCATTAGTAGGATCTAGTCTTAAGGCATTATTATAATATACCAATGCCGTTGTATCTCCTGACATATGAAAAATCTGACCCAATTGTATGTGAGCTTCAAGAAAACTGGGGTCTATATTTACAGAATTCCTAAAACAATCAATTGCATTATCATCTCTTTTTAATTGTTTAAAAGCATAACCCATCAACATATGAGTATTTGCCTGATTATATTCGACCCTTAATGATGCATTAAATGACTCTATAGCCTCCTCATATTTATTATACGCTAAAAGCAACTCCCCCATTAAAGCCAGTGCATCTTTATTTTGAGCATCAATATTAATTGACCTCTCAAGATGATACCTAACTAACTCAACATATCTAGGGTCTGGTTGCTTACTCTTAGCCAATTCAAAATAAACCTCAGCAATATTGTGATGATGAATGGTACTAAGTGAATCTAACCTAACAATCTCTTTCAAATCAAATAGAGCTGATTCTAAATTGTCTTTTGATTTATTATAATTAACCCTACTATACAACAAATCAATATCTTCTGGAGTTTTAGCAATTTTCCTGGAAAGTGCCTGAATCTCAGATTCTTGCTCTTTTTCCCTAGAAGAGATACAAGACGTAGAAATTAAAAGTGCAATTAATACAATCTTATTAATCATTTCATCCTTGAGCTAAGGCTTCTTTAATTTTCATCTCAATTTCTAGTGAAAGTTCAGGATTATCAGCAATCATCTGTTTAACAACATCTCTACCTTGACCAAGTTTTGTGTCTTCATAAGAAAACCAAGAGCCAGATTTCTTAACAATATCTAAATCTGTCGCCTTATCCAACACTTCACCAGAACGAGAAATACCTATCCCAAACATTATATCAAACTCAACCTTTCTAAACGGAGGGGCTACTTTATTCTTGACTACTTTCACTCTAGTCCTATTGCCAATAACATCATCTCCATTTTTTATTGCACCAATTCTTCTAATATCTAGTCGCACAGAAGAATAGAATTTTAAAGCATTACCTCCAGTAGTTGTTTCAGGATTGCCAAACATCACTCCAATTTTCATTCTAATTTGATTAATAAAAATAACAGTGCAATTAGTTTTATGAATCGTTGCAGTCAGTTTCCTTAAAGCTTGAGACATTAGACGGGCATGCAATCCCATCTTACTATCTCCCATTTCTCCTTCAATCTCTGATCTTGGAGTAAGTGCAGCAACTGAATCAACAACAACTAAGTCAACAGCACCCGAGCTAATTAGATGATCAGCTACTTCAAGAGCTTGTTCGCCATTATCAGGCTGTGAAATATAAAGATTATCAACATCTACCCCTAATGCAGCAGCATAAGAAGCATCAAAAGCATGTTCGGCATCAATAAATGCTGCAACACCTCCTTGTTTCTGGACCTCTGCAATTGCATGTATCGTTAATGTAGTCTTACCTGAAGACTCTGGACCATAAATCTCCACGACTCTCCCCCTGGGATACCCCCCTACTCCTAACGCTAAATCTAAGTTTATTGAGCCTGAAGGAATTGAAGCAATATCCTCGACTACTCTATCCCCCAATTTCATCAATACTCCTTTACCATATGACTTCTCTAACTTACCAATTGTAAGTTCTAATACTTTTAATTTCTCACTTTGCTGCTTATTACTCATAGTTTAATTATTTTATACAAATTAGAGAAATTCTTTTCCAAAGATTAAAAAAAATAAGTCTGTTTTATTAACAAAATGTTTCTTGCAGAAAAAATCATTGCGAACTAGATATGTTTATTTAAAAATGACTTCCTACCAATCTTTCTTGTAATAGTATCATCAGCTATATTCCATCCCCTTGCCGGAGAAAATTCCCTGCCATAATAGATAATCTGTAAATGCAACTTATTCCATAGACTCATAGGGAATAATCTTTTCGCGTCCTTCTCAGTGTTTTTAACACTTCTGCCATCTGTAAGTCCCCATCTATACATAAGTCTATGAATATGCGTGTCAACAGGAAAGGCAGGAATGCCAAATGCTTGAGACATTACGACACTAGCTGTTTTATGACCAACAGCTGGAAAAGACTCTAAATCCTCAAAAGTGTTTGGGACCTTCCCTTCGTGTCTTTCAATAATCATCTTTGAAAGACCATATATACCTTTACTTTTCATAGGAGACAACCCACATGGACGAATAATATCCTCAATCTTGTCAACACTCATTTTTATCATATCTTCTGGACAATCAGCATTATTAAATAAAATAGGTGTGATTTTATTTACTCTCTCATCTGTACATTGTGCTGATAGTAATACCGCTATTAATAATGTATAAGGNTCTCTATGATACAGAGGGATTAAAGGATTTGGGTATAATTTCTCAAGCGAATGAATTATAAATCGAACTTTATCTTTCTTNTTCATTATTATAGATTTAGAAGAGTAAAAGNNAGNCAATACCTCCTTCTNCTAACCAAAGGNACCTAATTTAAAGANACTAATATATTATCAANTGATTTCATCTTAATTCCTTTCACGGAACTTGCATANGCAACAATCCTATTAATTGTTTCTTGTTTTGGCTCTAACTTATTTAGAGGAAGAATCTTGTGTNCTNATCTATCAAAATCCGAATATTCGTTCTTGAGAATNAAGTTCCACAATTTTAGTGTAGAGTTTTTGCTCATATATAATATGTTTAAAGTTCATACACCAATATTAACGCACTCTACTATATTATAGTATATTATATGCTAACTATTATTGAGAAAGATCAATATTCTTCTGCTTAGTTAGATTTCTTAGGTTAATAAGAGCATACCGCATCCTACCTAACGCAGTATTAATACTAACACCCGTTATCTCTGATATTTTTTTAAATGACATATCTTCAAAATATCTCATTCTTAAAACCTCCATCTGATCCTCAGGCAAATCCTGAATAAGCTTGTTTAAATCAGCATGAACTCTTTTACGAATCATCTCTTCATCTTGAACTCTATTGCCATTACTTATTACATCAAAGATATTAAATTCATCAGTAGGCCTAATATTCTTCATTTTAGATTCCTTGCGAAAATGATCAATAACCAGATTATGAGCGATCCGCATCATCCATGGCAAGAATTTCCCCTCTTCATTGTACTTTCCTCTTTGTAAAGAGTTAATGACCTTTATAAAAGTGTCCTGAAAGATATCTTCAGAAAGATCTTTATTCCTAATTTTAGACATTATGAAAGCAAATACTCTGCTTTTATGACGCATCAATAATTTCTCAAACGATGTGTTATCACCATTTAAATAATTTTTTACTAATTCTTGATCTGATAGAACGCTAGTCAACATATACTTAGTTTTTAGTTAATAAAAATTTAAAGTAAATGTTTCTTTATAAGCGTATTTTGTGTTTATTAATTTAACAATTGGAATGGCAAATGTAGGCAAACATTTTTAATTATACAAACGGAATTGTTTAAGTTTGCAGATTACGCTAAATATTGATAATGAAAATTGGCAATAACACTACCGAAAATATTGAGATCAAAGGTGCTAAACAGCATAATCTTAAAAACATATCACTTAAGATACCAAAAAACAAATTGGTTGTTATCTCTGGAGTATCAGGAAGCGGAAAATCATCATTAGCCTTTGATACCTTATTTGCTGAGGGGCAAAGAAGATACATTGAAAGTCTTTCATCATACGCCCGTCAATTCCTTGGAAAATTACAGAAACCTGATGTAGATGAAATAATTGGAATCTGCCCGGCAATTGCTATTGAACAAAAAACAACCACCAAAAATCCTAGATCAACTATCAGTACATCAACTGAGATTTATGACTATCTTAAACTGCTTTTCGCAAGAATAGGGAGAACGTACTCACCAATATCAGGAAAAGAAGCACGACGACATCAAGTAAGTGATGTTGTTGATTTTATTATTCAACAAAAAGAAGACTCTACTATCGTAATACTTGCAGAGAATATAAAGAAAGATCCTAATTTACTAACTACTCTAAACCAACAAGGATTCTCTAGAGTTTATTTTAACGAAGAAATCCACAAAATCAACACACTCATAAATAAGGGCATTCCTGAACAAAAAATATCAATTGTAATTGACAGAATAATACCAGAACAAATTGATAATTATGACCGAATCGCTGACTCAATACAGACCGCTTTTTTTGAAGGAAATGGAAAATGCGCAATACTAATAAGGAATAATATAACAAGGTTCTCAAATAAATTTGAACTTGATGAAATTATATTTGAAAAACCCTCGGCTAACTTTTTTGCTTTTAACAACCCTTATGGAGCATGTAAAGTATGTGAAGGATACGGTTCAATTTTAGGAGTTGACAAAAAGAAAGTAATTGTGGATGATAAATTATCTGTCTACCAGGGGGTAGTGGCATGTTGGAATGGAGAAAAACTAAGCATATGGAAAGACAGGTTTATTATCCGCTCAGGCAAATATAATTTTCCAATACACAAACCTTATTATGCATTATCAGCAAAAGACAAGGATCTGTTATGGAACGGAAAAGATAAATGTAAAGGAATTTATCAATTTTTCCAAAAACTAGAGAATGATAAATACAAAATACAAAACAGAGTGCTTATCTCTAGATATAGAGGAAAGACCCTCTGTAGTAATTGCGAAGGGAGCAGATTAAGGAAAGATGCGCTTTATGTGAAAGTATCCGATAAGAATATTGATGAAATCAATAGAATGAGTATTTCAACAGCAATAGACTTTTTCAATAATATAAAGCTAAGTGATACTGAAAAAGAAATTGCAGATAGACTGATTCTAGAAATTAAAAGTAGACTATACTATATTAATGAGGTAGGTCTAGGCTACCTAACCCTTAATAGGAAATCAAATACTCTATCAGGAGGAGAATCACAAAGAATAAATCTTGCTACCTCCATTGGGAGCTCACTTGTAGGAGCAATGTATATCCTAGATGAACCTAGTATTGGGCTACACTCTAAAGACACTGAAAGACTTATCAGAATATTAAAAGAACTTAGAGATATAGGCAATACCGTTATTGTAGTAGAACATGATGAAGAGATAATGTGGGAGGCTGATGAAATAATTGATATTGGAATAGAAGCAGGTGTTAATGGTGGAGAGATAATCTATCAGGGTCACCTAAAAGACATCTTTAAAGAGACGAAAAGTTTAACTACTAAATATTTATCTAGAAATTTAGAAATCTCGATACCAAAAGAAAGGAGAATATTAAGAAACAGAATCTCACTAAAAGGAATAAATCAGCATAACTTAAAAAACATCAACATTGATATTCCTATTGGTGGCCTAACTCTTATAACGGGCATGAGTGGTTCAGGAAAATCAACACTCATCAGAGACGTTCTGAGACCTGCAATCAATAATTATTTTGGCAGTTATTCAAAGGAAAACAACAACTATAAAGACATCAATATCAGTAGCAAAACTCTTAATAGATTAGAATTTATTGACCAGAATCCAATTGGAAAATCATCAAGATCAAACCCATCCACATATATAAAAGTATATGATGATATTCGGAAATTATTTTCAAGCCAACCTCTATCAGAGAGCAGAAAATATACGCCTGGTTTCTTCTCTTTTAATGTTGATGGAGGTAGATGTGATAACTGCAAAGGAGAAGGAGAGATTACAGTTGAGATGCAATTTATGGCTGATGTTTATCTAGAGTGTGAGCAATGTAAAGGTAAAAGATTCAAAGAAGAAATCCTAGAAATAAAATTTTCTGATAAAAACATCTCTGATATTCTAGATTTATCAGTTAATGAAGCAATCAAATTCTTTGAACACAATAAAAAGACAAAAATAGCCAAAAGAATCCAGCCCCTAAAAGATGTCGGACTAGGCTATGTGAAACTAGGACAGTCTTCTAATACACTGAGTGGTGGAGAAGCCCAACGAATCAAATTAGCCTTATTCTTAAGTAAAGGAAATACAATAGAAAAAACACTATTTATTTTTGACGAGCCTACAACTGGTTTACATTTTCATGATATAAATAAATTACTAAATTCCTTCTATGCGTTAATTGAGAAAGGGCATACAATTATTTGCATTGAACATAATATGGATGTTATAAAATGTGCTGACTGGGTTATCGACTTAGGTCCTGAAGGAGGGGATAAGGGGGGGGAAATAGTTTTTGAAGGCACTCCAGAAAAAATGATTAAATCAAAAGAATCAATCACTGGGAAATATCTAAGAAAGAAACTAACTACCTGAAATCCAAGTAATCCTGTAATATAATAGTAGCACTTACCTCATCAACTAAGGCTTTATTTTGTCTCGCTTGCTTTTTAATCCCACTTGCCAATATACTCTGTTTTGCAATCTTAGAGGTAAATCTCTCATCAATCTGACGCAAAAGAATCCCTGGATACAATTTCTGTAATTTTTTTACAAAACTATTGACATCTCTTGTATTATCAGTGCATGTCCCATCAAGATTCTTAGGGTCACCCACAACAAAACATTCAATATCTTCCTTAAGTACAATATTAGAAATGAAATCATTAAGTTTATGTGTGTCAACAGTAGTTAAACCACTAGCGATAATCTGCATAGAATCTGTTATTGCAATTCCTGTACGTTTTGCACCATAATCAATACCTAGCAATTTTCCCATTAATATTTCACGATCTGGTAGGTAATACCCTCTGGCATTACTTTCACAGTATATGTGCCTGCTGAATATTCTTTCAAATCAAAAGTAGTCCGTACTGATTGATTGCCTAAAGATGAAATGAGCCTTCCATTATTATCAAGTATCTCAACAATATGATTATTAATATCATTAAAAGTTAAACTAAAAGAACCCTTGGTAGGATTAGGGAAAAGTTCAAAATTAAAGTCTAATTGATCAATATTAGTAGTTTGCCCTAAATCAATTGGAGGAAAAACAATATAGTCTAACCATGCGCAGTCTTGACCATCTGAAATAGCACCATCTTTATCATACTCCCATTCAAAATCATGATTGCCAACTGTAACAGGAAAAGAAACAAAACTCCATGCATTATCAATGCCTGACCATTCTCCCTGCTTATTTCCATCAATATAAAATTGCAAGAAATCATAATTTTGTTCAGAAGAAACAAACTTAAAAAATGATATATCTCCTGGGGCAGTTACATCAACAGTTATATTAAGATGTGAAACCTCACTGTCAGGAACAGATCCCGATCTTGTAGAGTTATTACCCTCATAAACATTAATATTATCTATAGTCCATGGAAAATTGATGTCATTTACCCATGCATATTGTGTAAAATCACCAGTTTCATAATCTTCATCAATAATACCGATAACCTGACTAAAAATGTTACTATACAAGTAAATGCTGTCTGTTACATCAAATGAGAACTCAGCTAATGTTCCTGCTGGCGTATTTGCATCAATTGTAATATTAAAAGTGGCGGATTGTTGTCCATTCACAGCTAGAGAAGCAATATTTGACGTTACAGAATTAACTGTAACATAAGAAGACAAAGAACCTAAAGTCGCTATCAAACCATCTATGTCGGCATGACCTATATTTGTTACATCAACAATCAAATCTAAAGTCTCACCAGCATCTAATGATCCATTACCATTGCCAAATATCGCATCATCAATTGTAAAATTAGTGTGATCCAAAACTGGAGCATTTAGAACTACATTGACCGTTGAAATCCAAATATTTCCTAAATTATCAGATATGGTTAATGTAAAAGCTACTACATGCTGATCAGGGACAAAAGAAGCTACTTGAAAACTAAAAGGGGTTGGAATTGAAGCAATCTGCGAAGCATTAATTAATGGTATATTAATACTAGTGTTTATTAGTGTCACATAAGGATCCGTAGTAGATATTACTACGTTAACACTATTTGCATTAACTGAACCTACATTATGCAGATCAACCGTCATGTCAATAAGTTCATTGTAATCAACAAGAGAGTTATTATTGCCTCCAATATCATTAACAACACTAGAAGCATAAATCACATATGGTCCATTAGGAGAAATAATTTGCACTGTACCTTCATATGGCTGTTTGAATTGTTTTGTAATTACAATGTCAGCAATACCAACATTAGAAATAGCGGGAAAGGTTAGGTTTACTATTCCAGTTGCATCAGCCAATTGAGCATCAAGCAACACCCCATTCATTGATATTGCTACATAAGCATTTTCTTCGGTATTAACTGTAAATGTATTTGTACCAATAGGAGTCGCTGCCACATGAGAAGCCGTAAGAACAGTTGGGACTCCAATATATGGCATTAAAGATGGGTCTCCCATTATATGATAGATTTCCCAATAATACTGCTCGGAACCACCAGCTTGAGTAACAGCTAGGTTTCCTGCGTGTATCATCTGCCCTGTTGTAATAAACCAATCAGCTTGTTGCTCTCCATTCTCATGCATTAAGCAATCATATAATGCTAAACCTGTACCTGCATATGTAGGGTTAGCAGAAATACTCCCATTACCAACAGCCCACCAATAATCTTCATCCCAATAGGTATTGTTACTACCCCCTATATAGCCAACCGCACCTTTATTACTTGCTCTCAATATTGCCTCGCCAAAACACTCTGCCACATCAAATTTATTGGATTGACAACAATTCCCTACCATGACGCCATATTGGTCATAATTTTGAAGGCTACTAATATCAGAAGTTTCAAAAGAAGGGTCTGACCAGCCCGCAGGACCACAGTGTGCCGTATAATTTGCAAAACCTACTCCAGCACTCACATCCGCAATGATAGCTGCAGAAGCACCTGATTGATCAGAAGTAATAGGTGAGCCCGATCCATAAAGATAAGTGTGCGGTATTAGACCATGGGCTACATTGAAATAATAATCTGTTCCATAATTTATTTGCCCATTACCATAAGTTGAAGCCATAGAAGCATCAACTCCTGCAACAAGTACCACCTCATCTAAAAATGATGGATCAGGAAATGTAAACTTCTCGTGTGTTAACGTCTTGTTAACCTGCGTCTCAACTTCACCTACATTAGTTGCAGAGAACCTACCATAATACATTTCAGGATAAAAATCCCCTCCTCCATCAAATTCACAATAATACATATCAGAGAGATGTGATCCAGAATTTCCTGAAAAAGAAGGAACCTGACCATCATCCCCAATAATTAATAAATAGGTTGGTGCCGGATTACTAGTTGTAGCATTGTCATACATGTTTTTAATGAATGCATGTATAGATGAAGTAGTATTCCCAACATTAGGATCATTAGTATATCCTTCAACAACCATGAACCCCTTGCGAGTTTTCCAATCTACTAAAGGCTGTATAGCTGCTTGAAAAGCAGGATCAGCGATGATTACATATTTAACTGGATAAGTCGTAATAATATCTTTATCCTGTAGAGGAAGATAGTTAATACAATTCTTAAATAAATGTTCAAATTCTGGAGAATAATATTTTTGTCTGTTAATCTTATTGCCCTCAAAATCAATATCTTTAAAGATAACCTTTACCTCTAACTTTGTCACTACTTTTAACTCATTCGCTATAGGATTATAACTAAAAGGAGCCACAGACAATCTGGCTAACTGCTGCCCCCTCATCTTACCTAAAAACTCTGTTTCAATAAGATTCATATTATAAAAACCGTCATAATTATAATAATCCTGATTAAAATAAAAAGGTGCATCAGCAGCATTCTCACTCTTTGATAATGATGGCTGATATGGAAAGACTGGATGGTTAATTCCATAATCAGATAAAGAAATGATTTTCTCTTCTTTATTCAGAATCTTAACTGAGATATTAGATCCAAAAGGAATATTAATTAACTCCTCCAAGACAGGCAGTTCTGGGTTTCCTCTTTTAGCATCCTCTCCATAGCCACTAACAAGTAATTTCACAAACTCATTAGCATCCTTTTTAACTATGACTGTATTAATTTCAGACAAATGATTTACGAAAGTAAACCCTGACAATGATTTAGATGTAATTGCAAACTGATTAGATGTTTCCTTTAATTTTATATCCTTTGCACTTAATGAGCAAGACAATACAGTGACTAAAATTAGTAGTGATTTCAAGAATTTCATGGTATATTTTTTATTTACCACAAAAATATAATAATTATTCCTTAAATAACACCTTACACATTAACAATCTTAGATTTAAGGGAACTAAATTTTCGAAACTTTCTAAATTTAAATAGTCTTAGATAATTATCTTTTACAAATCATTTTATAATCGCACCACTCACAATGCTTTAATTCAGTAGTTTGCACAAAAGAATCATTATTAATCTTCTTCAGCACAATCTCTAATTGCGATTCAAAATCATCAAGTACGGCTTGAGTTATATTTATAACCTCTAATTGCTTACTATTTATTTTTTTACTAACTTTTAATAAGCCTGGCTTCAAGTTTTTAAATGAAAAATTACCAGCTATGATATCTAAACCTATATAATTAGGGTGCATTTTTAAATACAAATATGCATACATTAATAATTGAAATGCTTTTGCTTTCCCCACATCATCAATAATCTCATTATACTCACTAAAAGCAACTTCTTTATTATCAACTTTTCCAGTTTTATAGTCAATTATTCGAAGTGTATCTCCCTCAAGGTCTACTCTGTCTGCCTTACCAGTTAAATTAAAATCAATTCCATCAACAGTAATAAAATGTGTTAACTGGACCTCTTTCCCAATAATATTTACTCGCTTATTATCGGTAGCTGCCTTTTTTAATAATTGTATCTCTAAAGCTAAGAAATCAGTTGTTAATTTTTGAGCAATCTGTAAACTCAAATAATTTTTTCCTTCCTTCATTCCTTGTTCAGAAAGTGCTGACACAAAATTATCCTCAATATCTTTAAGAATAAAAGATGTATTATCCTTAATAAATTGCTCGTTAAGCAACCCTAAAGGATAAGCCTTATCCAGGGCATCATGAATAGCTGTACCCATAGTACTTGCATCTGCATACTCATCTACAGCATCATCCACCCTTATTTTAGCCAAATAATGATAGTAAAAAGACAAACTACAATTATTATACTTATTAATTGCTGAAGGAGAAACTCCTTTTTTAGCCCACGCTTCTATTTCAGAAGCTAAACCTTTATTCTCAATTGAGATATTAGTCGCAGTAGAATTTTCCAGGTCTTCACCTTTATACACAACATCCTTTATCTCTCCTTTATATTCTGATAATAACTGGGTAATAAACCTGCTTTTCTCACCACTTCCAAAATCATCAGTTTCAGAATTATAAATTAAGGTTATATTCTTTGCTCTTTGTAATAAACGATAAAAATGATAAGCAAATACCGCATCACTCTCAGTATAAGTAGGTAACTTAAAATAGCGCTTCATATCATAAGGAATAAATGAATTTACCGACTTGCCTTTAGGAAGTTTTCCTTCATTTACACTTAACATAATCACATTTTTGAAATCAAGAGTTCTGCTTTCTAAAATACCCATCAATTGCACTCCTTCTAAAGGCTCTCCTTTAAATGGAATCGTTTCTTTAGCCACCAACTGTTGCATTACAACTTGCAAAGTTTTCAGTTCAATTTCAAATTTATTTTCCGCCACTAATTTCTTTAGGATTGTCAAACTCTTAAAAAATGTTGCCAAAACCTCCGATTCAATAGATCCTTTTTTACCTACTAATGGCAATCTTAATTGTTCAATAATAGCCGTAAATGCTTGTAAAGCCTGACCCACATCTTCCCAAATAGAAAAGATCATTTTTGCTAGCGTATTTTCTTTAAAATAAGTAGTAATATTACTTTTACTAATAAATACAATATTGTCTTTAATGATAAATCGCTTAAACTCCGTTAGGGCGTTTAAATCTATTATTTTTGAGAAATACGGATGCTCAACAACAGCAATGATATCTTTATAATAAAAAGCCTTTCTTTTATATTTTATCGCATGTATCTGCAACCTAAAAATAACCTCAACAAAAGCAAATAAAGTTGAATTTTTTAAAGGACTTCCCATGGTTACATTCAACTGTTTTATAGCAGACGGTAAATTATGCAATACAGGAAAAAGCAAGGCTTCATCAGCTAAAACAATAGCTGTGTTACTCTCCTCCAGATCTGATTTTTCAAAACCCTTAATAATCTCCGTAGCTACCTTAGCCTGAGTGATATTCTTAGGGCAAGCGACTACATTAAAACTATCTTTGGGCTGATTAAAATAATCTCCAACTCCTTCAAAATCAATTTCTGACCATCTCTCTCTTTGCTCTCTTAAAAATCCTCCAGCTTCATGCAAAGGATTGTTATAATAAAATACATCAGCATCCCAAAAAACCCTAGCAATATCTTCCTTCTTTAAAAAGTCAATAATTGCTTGTTCGGATTTTGTAAGTGCATTTAACCCAACAAACCATACCTTATTCCATTTTATATCGACAGTATTGATCTGATTTGCTGCTAGCTTATAGGTCATACCTTGATAGGCTAA
>PCBP01000011.1 GCA_002730985.1 Flavobacteriales bacterium
AACATTCCATTTTATGTTAGATAATTAGAAAAATATTAAATGTTATTATTAAATCTGTCTATTGATTGTGTTGTTTTAGGTTTTGATAAAGACCAAAAAATTAAGGTATTATTAATAAAAAAATTTATTAACGAAAGGAATGATTTTCAATTTGCACTGCCTGGTGATTTAGTTGGAGTTAACGAGGATCTACTTTCTGGAGGGAAAAGGATTTTAGAGAGCCTTACTTCTTTAGAAAATATCTATCTAAAACAGTTCTATACATTTGGGAGTCCAGATCGGACAAAACACAAGAAAGATCAATCTTGGTTAAAGATGTATAGGCAGCAGCCAGATGAGCGGGTTATTACAGTAGGATATATTGCTCTTGTTAAAATGGAAGAATATATCCCTCACCCTTCTTCATTTGCTGTTGATGCAGAGTGGGTAGAATTAAGCATGGTGTCAAAAGATTTAGCTTTTGATCATAATTTGATATTAGAAAAGGGTTTAAAATATCTAAGGGAACAATTAGATCATCAATTAATTTCAAATTTATTGCCTGCTAAATTTACACTTTCTCAATTACAGAGGCTATACGAGATTCTATTAGATGAGAAATTAGATAAACGGAATTTCAGAAAAAACATATCTAAAGACAGTTTAATAATAAAGACTGATGAAAAACAACAGGGTGTTGCCCATAAACCTGCACATCTTTATACTTATAAAAGTTAAGAAGTAATTTGTCATTTAAAAAAATCTAAAGAGTACATTTTTTGACTAATATTTGACCTTTTTTTATATTTTTACGATTAAAATCATTTAGGATGTTTAAAATTTTGCCTTTTATCATTAGTTTCTTCTTAATCAATACTCAGAAAGAAGTGATTAATCATTCTGTTGTTTATGCTTCAGATAATCCTGCAGAAAGGGTAGTTTGGGAGCATTTACGTTTAGTAGATCCTAATACTGGTGAGATTCCAAAGAATATAAGGAAGAAGGAAATGATTTTTGCAAAAACACTGCCAAAATCTACAAGAATTAATAAAACAAATTGGCTGCATAGAGGGCCTTATAATGTTGGAGGACGTACTAGAGCATTAGCTTTTGATGTTTTAGATGAGAATACTATTTTAGCGGGAGGGGCTAGTGGAGGAATGTTTCGTTCTGTTGATGCTGGCGCTTCTTGGCTTATGACAACGAAGCCTAGTCAAGAACATAGAATTTCGTGTTTAGCACAAGATAAAAGGTCTGGTAAAGAGAACATTTGGTATTTTGGAACTGGTGAAAATAGAGGTTCTTATTTAAGTGATGTCTCAATTTATGGTAATGGGATATGGAAATCAATTGATGGTGGTTTAAGTTGGGATTCTTTACCAATAACAACATCTAATACACCAACTATCCTCGATGGTGATTTTGACTTTACATTTAGTATTAAAACTGACATTAGTAATGATAGTCTAGATGTTGTTTATGTTGCAACAAGAGGAGATATTTACAGATCAGATGATGGAGGAGGTACATGGTTGAAACAGCTAGGTGGTCCTAATAACAGCTATTATCAATATACTGATGTTGATATCACATCACAAGGTATAGTGTATGCTACAATTAGTAGTAATTGTACTAATAAGGGTATATGGCGTTCAGTTGATGGTCAAAATTGGGTAAATGTAACGGATTCATTATTTTCTCCTGTTTACAGTAGGGTGGTTATTGGAATTAATCCTGCAAATGAAAACCAGGTTTACTTCTTAGCAGCAGAGACTACTGGATATGGTCAGCATACTGATGTTTTTTTTGGTGGAGAAACGTGGACTTCTCTTTGGAAATATGAGTATATTTCAGGAGATGGTACTGGTAATGGTGGCCAATGGACAGATCTATCTGGTAGTATTCCAACAAATCAAAGTACTTCATTTGATAACTTTAATGCACAAGGATCGTATGATTTGGTAGTTAGTGTCCATCCTTCTGACAGTAATTTAGTTATAATAGGAGGTACTAATTTGTGGCGTTCTACCGATGGCTTTACATCCCCAAATAACACTTCAATAATAGGAGGCTATCGTGTAGGTTCATCAGAAGGTGATGGAAATTGGGGTTCTTATCCAGATCATCATCCAGATCAGCATGTAATTCTATACTTACCTTCTAATGATAGTGTGATGATTAATGGAAATGATGGGGGTATTTTTAAGACACAAAATGTATTCAAGGATACTGTAGAATGGGAGTCATTGAATCATGGTTATAATACGACTCAGCTATACACTGTTGCAATAAGTAGTAATGCAAACTCAAAACTTCTACAAGGTGGTTTCCAAGATAATGGTAGTAGGCTAACTTTTAGTGACAATACAGATGCTACATGGAATATGCCTTTTAATGGTGATGGTTCATATGCTGGTATTGCTGATAATGAAGAAGATTTTTATTTAACTATCCAGAGAGGGGTCATGTATAAGATGAAGTTAGATACTAATGCTAATAGATTAGCTTTTCAAAGAATGGATCCGGCCTCATGTGATAGTAATAAATATATGTGGATGAATCCAATGGAAATGGATGCAAATAATGATAATGTTATGTTTTGGGCTGAAGGCAATAAATTATGGAGGAATAATAATCTCAATAATATTAGTTACAATAGTTCACATCAGAAATCAGATTTTGGATGGGAGATGTTTTCCGATACTTTATATCCTCCAAGCTTAAAGATTTCTGCACTAAGCTCTTCTTTAGACCCTCCAAATGTATTATATGTAGGAACTCAGAACAAGCGTATATACAGGGTAGATAATGCTCATGTTGGAGACCCTTCTGTAATCCAGCTTCCTGATATTTTAACTGCGGGCAGCTCATATTGTACTGATATTGCAATTAATCCTTTAAATGCTGATGAGATAATGATTGTTTATTCTAACTATAGTGTTTATTCTCTGTTCCATAGTACTGATGGAGGGCAGAGCTGGAATAAGGCGGCAGGTAATTTGGAGCAAAACAATAGCGGTAGTGGTAATGGGCCTTCTTGCCGAGATGCTGAGATTATTCCATTAGGAGATGATACTCTATACTTAGTTGGGACTACTGTAGGTTTATTTGCTACTTCTAAGATAAATGGTATAAATACAGTTTGGGAGCAGATAGGGAGCGCCACTTTAGGTTCTACGATTGTAGAGTATATTACCTATAGACAAGCAGATGGTTTGTTAGTTGTAGGAACTTTTGGCAATGGAGTTTACCAGACACATTTAAGCTCTGTTGATGATATTTTGGCTACTGGTGATAATGTTGATAATTTTGATTTAATGTTGTTTCCTAACCCTATAATTGATAGATTATCAGTAGTAGTGAATATAGATGTAAATTCAGATGCAAAAGTTGTAATTTATGATCAGCTAGGAAGAAGTATGGGGGATGCGTATTTCCAGAGATTATATTCTGGTAATAATACAATAGAGTTGAATTTTTCTGATTATAGTTCTGGAATTTATTTTGTAAGTTTTGTTATTGATAATAAGAATTTTGTTCAACAGATAATTATAGAATAATTAGAAAAGAGATAATGAAAAAAATACTTTTGATACTAATGATTTTGCCATCTTTTATGCTCGCACAGAAAACATTTATACCAGATGACGCATTTGAGCAAGCACTAATCAATTTAGATCTAGATGGTGTCTTTGATGATAGTGTCTACACTTCTGCAATTGATACCGTACAGCAATTGTATATTTCAAATAAGGGAATAGCAGATCTTACTGGTATTGAGGACTTTGCTGCATTGATTGACTTGTTTTGTTATGGGAATCTATTACAATCTTTAGATTTAAGTAATAATACTAATTTATTTGAGGTAAATTGTAACAGCAATCAGTTAATATCACTTTCGGTTAAGAACGGTAATCCAACGGGGCTATGGTATTTTATGGCTACTAATAATCCTAATTTGCTTTGTGTGGAAGTAGATAATGTTGCTTATGCAAATTATACTTGGTTAATTGATAATACCGCTGTTTTTAGCACGAATTGTAATCCTTCAGCTATTTCTGAAATAGATATAGACAGGAGATTAATAAAGATTGTAGATTTATTTGGAAGAGAAGTAAGAAAACCAACCTATCAACCAATCCTTTATATTTATAGTGATGGTACAGTGGAGAAGAAAAATGTTTTAGAATAGCCTATCTTATTCTAACTTGTTAGGATAGAGGTTTTGTAAGTGATAAATATTTACTTTTGGATTTTAAATATAAATTATGAAATTATTAGAAGGAAAGAATGTAATTATAACTGGTGCTAGTAGAGGTATTGGTAAAGGAATAGCTGAGGTGTTTGCAGAGCATGGGGCAAATATCGCGTTTACCTACCGTTCATCGGATGAAAAAGCAAAAGTATTAGAGCAAGCATTATCAGTTAATAAATGTAAGATCAAAGGTTATAAATCTGATGCATCTGATTTTCAAGCTGCAGATCAACTAGCAAAAGATGTAATGAAAGACTTTGGGAGTATCGATGTGTTAGTAAATAATGCTGGAATTACTAAGGATGCTTTATTAATACGTATGTCAGAACAAGATTTTGATAATGTGATGGCTGTTAATATGAAGTCTGTTTTTAATATGACAAAAGCTGTGTCATCCTTTATGCTAAAGGCCAAATCAGGTTCTATTATTAACATGAGCTCAGTGGTTGGTGTTAAAGGAAATGCTGGTCAAGCTAACTATGCTGCTTCTAAAGCTGCAATTAATGGTTTTACAAAATCTATTGCTTTAGAGTTAGGGTCAAGAAATATTAGATGTAATTCAATTGCTCCTGGTTTTATTGAAACTGAAATGACTGAATCCCTAGATAAGAAGAATGTGGAACATTGGAGAGAGCAGATTCCATTAAAAAGAGGAGGAAATCCTAAAGATATTGCAAATACGACTCTATTTCTAGCATCTGATTTATCTACCTATGTTACTGGACAAGTAATTAATGTTTGTGGAGGTATGCTAACATGATTATATGTTAGGGTTTATTTCAGGTTTTCCATTTTACTATACTATATTCTGTATTATTCTGGGTTTAGGCTATGCATCTTTCCTATATAAAAGAGGGACAAGTATTGCTCTGAACAGATTGACTTTAGGTTTATTTATTTTTCGAGCAATCTTTACTAGTGTTTTAGCATTTTTGTTATTGAATCCTGTTATTAGATCCGATATTAGTATTACTGCGAGACCCATAGTAATCATTGCTAAAGACAATTCTCAATCTATAGAGGATGAGATTAATAATGATTTGGAGTTATTAATAGATGGATTGGGTGATTTCGAAGTGTTTACATGCTCTTTTTCAGATAAGATAAGTGATGGACTAAGTCAGAGGAATAATGGTCTGCGAACCAATTTTTCGCAGTTATTCTCTGAAATTAGTAATAAGTTTGAGAATAGAAATGTAGCAGGTGTTATTTTGGCATCAGATGGTTGCTATAATACGGGGTCTAGTCCGGAGTACTTATCTTATAATTTTCCTGTACATAGTATTGCTTTAGGAGATACAACTAGATATAAGGATGTAAGAATTGATAATGTTGTAAAGAATGATATCACTTTTTTGGGTAATGCCTTTCCTCTAGAGGTGTCTTTAGCATCAAGTGTATCTAAGAATGAAGATACTAAACTTATTATCTGGAATAATGGAGTGAAAGAGTATGAAAATTCTTTCACTATCTTTAGTGATGTAGATTATAATACTTATACTATTCATCTTCCTGCTAATAAGATTGGTTTACAGACTTATACTATTGAGGTAGAGGCATTAGATGCCGAAGAGAATGTTGCCAACAATGTATTTGACACTTATATTGATGTTATTGACTCTAGATATAATATTCTTATCTTAAAAGGCAAGAATTCGCCTGACTTGGCAGCATACAAGAGTGTTATAGAGAAGGATAAGAATTATAAAATAGAGGTCAGAGATATTAGTGATCATATTATTCCTGAGGAATATCAATTAGCAATAATCTTCGGAGTTAATAATATTCCCAATAATTTGATAAATAATGATATCCCTTTAATTATTTTTAATGCAACTCAATCACATTATGTTGATCTAGAATTACCTGTCAAATTTATTAAGGAAGGTGGTGTAGAAGAAATAATTCCATATAAAAACAAGGACTTTTCGAAGTTCTCATTTTCCCCAGAATTATTAAGGCTAATTACAGATGCGCCCCCTTTATTTACTTCATTTGGTAGATATGAATTTGAAGGCAATATTGAATTTGTTTTAAATCAGAAGGTAGGTGCTTTCGAATCAAAAAATCCTGTTATAATGATCCAGGATATAGATGCTAGGAAGATGGCGTTTATAACAGCTGAAGGATGGTGGAAATGGAAGTTATATGATTATTCTTATAATAAGAATAATATTGCTTTTGATGCGTTATTCTCAAAACTAAGTAGATATTTGGTTTTACAGGAAGATAAAAGCTTGTTGCGTCTGGAATATGAAAAAAAATATGAGGAAAATAATGAAGTGATTTTCCGTGCAAATTTATATAATGAGAGTTATGAATTAGTAAATAATAAGGAAGTTGTTTTAGATCTTGTTGATCAGGAGGGTAGAGAATATAATTTCCAGTTCTCGCAGGAAGAGAATGAGTTGATTGCTAGAATGGGTGTTCTCGAAGTAGGAACGTATCATTTTACTGCAGATGTTAANGGTAGTGATTTAGTAAGAAANGGTGTTTTTGATGTTAAAAGAATCCAGGTNGAACAATTAGGATTATCTGCAAATCATCANATTCTATATAAAATAGCTGAGCTGAGTGATGGGAAAGTTTTTTCTATAAATGATATTCAGAATTTGATACAGACGATTAAAGATAGTGAAAGAAATAGGAAGATTATATATTCTAAAGAAAAGCTAGAAGGCTTAATCAATATTCCTTGGATTTTATTAATTTTGCTTCTTCTTATATCTGTTGAATGGTTTGTTAGAAAATATAATGGATTAATTTGATTATTAAAGAATAAAAGAATAAATAATAATATATAAATAACTAAAAAAAGTAATTATGGAAAATCAAGGATTGCCAAAGAGCATCGTATTAGGTATAGTAGGGTTAATATTTTTAGTCATGTTTGGCTCAAGCATGTTTTATACTATTGAGCCAGGAGAGAAAGGAGTTTTATTTAAGAAATTTGCGGGTGGACTGGATAAAGAAACAATTTATGATCAGGGTTTTCATATTATAGCACCATGGAATACTTTGCATGTGTATGATGTTAAACTAAATGAAACCTTTGAAAAAATGGAGGTTCTTTCAAAAAATGGTCTTTCAATTAGGATTGATCTATCATTTAGGTATAATCCAGTTCAGCAGAAAATTGGGTATCTTCATGATGAGATCGGTAGGGACTATTTGGAACGTATTATAAAACCAGAGATACGATCGGTTACAAGAGAAGTAATTGGAAATTATTATCCAGAAGAATTGTATTCAACTAAGCGTGAAGCAATTGAGGACGAAATTGAATCTCTTACTAGAGCAAGGGTTGAGGTTAAATATTTATCTTTAGATGCAATTCTTATTAGAGATGTAACACTTCCTCAGACTCTTAGAGCTGGTATAGAAAAAAAGTTAGTTCAAGAACAAGAGGCTTTGGAATATGAGTTTAAGATAGCTAAAGCTAAAAAAGAGGCGGAAAGGAAGGAGATAGAGGCAAGGGGAATCGCTGAATTTCAAAAAATCGTTAATAGAACAATCACACCACAATTGTTAAAGTGGAAGGGTGTGGAGGCTACTCAGGAGATATCAAAATCACCAAATTCTAAAGTAATCGTAATTGGAAATGGAGACGGAGATTTACCTATTATTTTAGGAGGGCAATAATATTTTGTATTATTGCGTTATATAAAAATTATTAATTAATTTAGAAAGAAGAAAATGAAAAGATTAACACTAATTATGCTAGTTGCTATGATACCTTTTTTTACCATAGCACAGAAAAGAAGTAAGAAAGGTAAAGATAAGTCCATTCAGAAAACTGAATCAGTGTATGAGTTTATGGTTATTACTGGTTATGATCTTATGAATGTTGCAGCTGGAGATATTAGATCTGCTGATGATATGCGGGATGCAGCTCCATCAAGGGCAAAGGTTATGTTTGATTTTGGAGGAATCAGAACCGCAGATGTAGAGAAACTATCTAGTCAACAATTTAAATCAATGGCTCATGCAGTGAATCAGTCTGCTAGATTTGGTTGGGAGTTCACAGACGCTAATGTTGTTGATATGGATGAGGTAAGGGTCCATTATTATTACATGAGAAGAAAGAAATAATATCTTCGCAATTCATATTACAAGCTCTACTGAAAGGTAGGGCTTTTTTATTGTATCTCTCCATTAATAAGAACCTGTTCGATAAGATTCTCTCCAAAACTGTAAGCTAAATAAGCATAGCTAGGGATAGGCTTTGTAATAAATAGGTTTGCTTTTTTTCCAATTGCGATACTTCCTAATTCTTTTTGTGTCCCCATGGCATAAGCTGAGTTTATTGTAGTAGCATTAATTACTTCTTCAGGTGTCATCTTTAGTTTTATACACCCTAATGATGCTATGAGATTCATGTTTCCGCTAGGAGAAGATCCAGGATTGTAATCGGTTGCTAAGGCTACAGGAAGTCCTTTGTCAATCATCTTTCTTGCAGGGCTATAAGGAATACCTAGAAAGAAGGAGCATGAGGGTAGTATTGTTGGCATACAGCTGCTACTTAGAAGGATATCAAAATCTTCTTCATTCATTTGTTCTAAGTGATCAACAGATAGAGCACCTAAGTCAACAGATGCTTTGACACCTCCCATAGCATTAAACTGATTGACATGAGTTTTTGACTTTATTCCAAATTTATTTGCTGCATCTAATAATCTTATTGTGTCTTCAGTATTAAAATATCCTTTTTCACAGAAGATGTCTACATAGTCAGCTAGATCTTCTTGTACTACTTTGGGTAATATCTCATTGATTATTAAATCCATATATCCATTTTTATTGTCTTTAAACTCTTTTGGTATGGCATGAGCACCTAGGAAAGTTGATTTTATCGTTATATTGGAGTTCTCTTTTAAGCGTCTTATGACTTTTAATATTTTCAGTTCTGACTCCAGCGTTAATCCATATCCACTCTTAATTTCAATAGCTCCAGTGCCCATTTTTACTAATTTATTTAATCGAGCAAGAGCGTCCTCAAATAATTGATCTTCATTAGTGTGTCTTAGTTTTTCAGCAGAATTAAGTATCCCTCCTCCTTTACTGGCTATTTCTTGATAGGAGAGGCCTTTTATCCTGTCTACAAATTCTTCTTCCCTGCTTTCTGCA
>PCBP01000012.1 GCA_002730985.1 Flavobacteriales bacterium
GTATTATTACGAGCAAATGCTCTAACTTCATGACCGTTCTCGAGAAGTTGATTCACAAGAAGTTTTCCTGTGGCACCTGTTGCACCTGTAACTAAAATGTTTATATTAGCTCCTTAGAATAATAATAATTATGAAAATAATTATAAACCTATGAATCAGACTAATTAATCAACTTGTGTACTTTGATATTTATTTAAGATAAAGTTATCGAATTTATCAAAAAAATCTTCATTCGTTAATTTACCAATTGACGTATAATTTTTTGAACCTTCATGAAATTTATTTTCACAAATCTTATAATCTTTTTCAGATAATCCTAAATTATCAAATGTAATATACTCTGAATTTTCTCCAATATATGAATAAGGGTATTCTATGATAAAACTATCTCTTATTACACCTCGTCCCTTAGTCATAGTTATCGCATCTTCAGATTTATCTATATACTTTCCTCCATCTTTTCCAAACCCTTTTTCTTTAGCTAATATGTCGTTACCTTCTTTTTCATTAAATAAGCATTCAAGATAATTTGAAATCTCTTCATCATCATAAGAATATAAATTATTTATCTCAGAGCTAGAGCAACCTATGACTTGGAATGTAAACACTAATGTAATTAAATATTTCATATAGAAATTATGAATCAATCAGACTAATTATTCAAATACATGATGTCAGAATTAGCAATCTAGATATTAATCCAACTATTAATCCAACTAATCCAACCTTTTTTTAACTATTCATCTGCTAAAATTAAGACTTATTATGATGTGGTCCCGTGGTGTAGTGGCCTAACACGCCTCCCTGTCAAGGAGGAGATCGGCAGTTCGAATCTGCTCGGGATCGCCATAAAAATTCTTTTTAAATAAATTTCTTTAATTTTGAATTAATGTAGTAATCCCCTATAGTCTCGAAATGATACATCCTACCTTGAACTTGTTGTGATATAGCTAGCATATCTTGAAAATATCTTTGAACTTTATTGAATTTAAAAATTGAAGAAGATCCCAATAGGTTATATATTTTTTTAACAATTTCTTCAGAAGTTCTTATAGCATGCGTTGAAGATAACCTTAAATCTGCTAACAATTCATCTTCTAAAAAAATACCATCACTCACTACAGCCCAAGCTTTTTCGATAGTATTATCTAAAAATGATTTAGAAGATTTATACAGTCCTTTTACAATTCCAATTTCTCTCAAAAAAACTTGTTCGTCAGAAAGTTTTTCAGCAAATCCACCTTTTTTATTTTTGGCAAAATCCAAAGCAAAATTTATGGAAGAATTTGCTAAAGATAAGGCAATAGTTGAAAATCCTGAGCCAAACTTCAGGTCTCTAGGTATTTTATACAAAGGGCCTGGTTCATTTAGGTTTAACCTATCATAAAAAATATTTTCGTTTGGAACTTTATTTTTTAGTGAAAAACTATAGCTTCCTGTTCCTCTCAAACCATTTACATCCCAAATATCATCTAGCTGAGCTAATGACTTGGGAATCATAATATTTTTATTTTGTTTCTTTTCATCAGTAAATATAGCTAAAAGCCATGTCGCATGTTTTATTCCACTGCTAAAAGACCATTTACCGGAAACTAAAGTGTCGGATTTATTTTCTTTTATGTCATACTCTAAAGGTGGTCCATTTGTGATAATTGCATTAGGATCATCAAAGATTTTTTTAGCTAAATCTTTTTCCATGAATGCTGCATTGGTAGATAGAACATTGCTTTGATTTATACACCAAGCAACACTGGCATCTTTTGAAGCAATTTCAAATAAAATTTCTAAATATTTAATAAAATCCATTTCAACGCCATTTAAGGATTTGGGTAGTAATAGTCTGAAATAATTATTACTTATTAATTCAGAAAGTAATTTTTCAGGGATTTCACGTTTTTCATCTATCTCTTCTATAGAGTTTTCGATAAGTATTAATGTTTTAGAATCAATCATGGATAATTTTGTTTATCTAAATATATAATAATAGAAAAATAAGATTTTATAAAAAAAAATGACTAATTTTTCTACAATTAAACTTGAAATATTAGATAGAATTGCGATCTTGTCTCTAAATAGGCCTGAAAAATTAAATGCTATGAATTTTCAAATGATTCATGAATTAATTGATTGCACTAAAAGTATTTCTACTAATGATGAAATACGATGTTTGATTTTAAGGGGAGAAGGGAAGGCCTTTTGCTCGGGAGCAGATTTAAGTTCTGGAGAAAAAAAATGGAAAGATACGGAAGAAAGTTTAAATAAAGGATATTGGCCAATATTTAACAATATAATTTCTATGCCTAAACCAGTTATATCTTCTATTAGAGGAGCGGCTGCTGGAATAGGTAGTGCGTATTCAATGGCTTGTGATTTGACCATAATGTCTAAAAAATCATATTTACTACAACCGTTTAGTAATATAGGTCTAGTACCTGATGGTGGTTCTCACTGGCTTTTATACAATATGCTTGGTTATAAAAAGGCATATCAAATAGCAATAGAAAATGAAAGAATCCCTGCTGAAGAATGTCTAAATATAGGTTTGGCAAACAAAGTAGTTGAAGATGAATTTCTTGAAGAAAAAACTATTGAATGGGCAAAAAAAATATCAAAACAATCTTTCCAATCTTTGATGTATTCAAAAAAAATAATGAGAGAAGTTAATGATAAGAGCTTTCTAGAAACTTTTATGAAAGAAGCTGAAATTCAAAAAAAATTATCGGGTTCGCATGATAATTTAGAAGGAGTCAGGGCATTTATAGAAAAAAGAAACCCCGAATTCAAATAAATTTTATTTTATAAAATTTTCTCCATCCCATGAGTAATCGTCATATTCAAATTTTTCAAAATCATCTAGTTTAGTAATACAATTTAGAGTTAAAAAGTTTATGAATTGACCTTTCACAACTTTTCCGTGGTGTCCAGCGGAGACTAATTTATCACTTTTTTTGGTATAAAAACTTATCTTTTTTATATTTTTATGTTCATATGCTTTTCTGTGAATTTCAGGTAATAAATCAATTATCAATTCTTCTTTAGCAAGCTCCTTTGATAAAAAAGGACTCCAAAATTTTGTAAGTCCTAATACATTCATTTTAAGTTTATAATCTGGAATTAAAGTATTTGGTTTTACCATTCCAAATAATCCACTGAAAATACGTATATTTGAATTGAAATATTTTTTTGATTCTTCTGAATAATTGTTCAAATCTAACTGGTTGTATACTACACCTGTATATCTTTCTATCGCTTTAGAACATGGATTTGAAAATACATTTAAGTTTTTTTCTTGTAAGCCTTTACTTTTCTCTATTGAAGTACCATAAATTTTTTCTATTTCTTCATTTTTACTTTTTAGTATTTGTATTATTTCTTTTACCTGTCCTGAAAATACAAAATTAGTTTCATTGAACTTTATTTCAGTTGTATTTTTTGAAGATTTCCCTTCACTGGGAGGTATTAGTATTAGCATTCTATTTTTTTAAATTTTCTGAGTTTTCAATACTTATTTCATTTAATTTATCAAAGGGTTCAAATCCTAGAACTTGACTATAAAAATATAGCTCTGATTCTAATGAAGAAATTATATTTTTGGATTGTCTAAATCCATGTTGCTCTCCTTCATACATAATTAATGAAAAAGGGATTTTTTTCTCTTTTAAACCTTCAGCCATAATTTCTGCTTGAGATGGAGGCACTATTTTATCTTCAGTTCCTTGAAAAATTATCATTGGACAAGATAGCTGGTCTGTAAAATTAATTGCTGATCTATCATAGTATTTATCTTTTTCTTCTGGATACTTTCCAATAAGAGATTCAAGATATTTTGATTCGAATTTATGCGTATCATCAATAAAGACGGATAAATCTGCTATTCCATAATAAGTAGCTCCTACTGCAAATCTATCGTGGAAAGTTAAGGCATTTATTGTTGTGTAACCACCAGCTGAACCTCCCTTAATAGCCGCTCTTTCAGAATCTACAAGACCTTTTTCAGAAAGATAGTCTACTGCTGCTATACAGTCATCAGTATCATATACACCCCAATTTCCTTTTAATGAATCTCTAAATTTTCTTCCATAACCAGTTGACCCTCTATAATTCACATCCACAACGGCAATCCCTCTATTAGTCCAGTACTGAATAGATAAATTTAAAGCATTGCTAGTGGCAGAAGTAGGACCTCCATGGCTTATTACTAGTACAGGTGGTTTTTCCTGAGAGCTGCCTTCATATTTTTTATTTTTAGGTTTGTAAAAATAGCCATACGCAGTAGCATTTTTAGTGGTAGGAAAAGTGATTTCTTCTGGCATTGAAATTTCTTCATTATCTATTGCTAATGGGTTAGATTCTTTGATTGTTTTAAGTTCTTTTTTTTCTAAATCAAGAGATACGATTTCGCTATTAGATACAGGAGAAGCACCTATATATAAAGCTTTATTATCAAAAAAAGTTAAGTCTCCTAATGAAGTATGTAAAACTTCTATTTCTTCTATTATTTGACCTGATGTACTTATTTTTCTAATCAATCCTTTATTCTTAGTTTTAGAAGAGCCTTTCAAGTAAATAAAATTATCTTTTATGAAATATGTTCGGAAGCCAAACTGCCAAGAAGGTCCCCCATGCTCATTTTTTTCATCTAATATTGTAGATTTTTTATTTTCTGAGTATTTTTTTAAGTTCCACCATCCGGATTCATCGCTTATATAAATCAATTCACCAGATTCACTCCATTCAGGCTGAATGATGCTTATATTTTTTGACCCATCAATTAATTTTTTATTGCTAATACCATTTAAATCAAAATCTCCTATATTTAATTCAGTTCCATCCCAAGGCATATTAGGATGATCCCATTCAAGCCAACAAATCTTATTATTCGTAGGATTTATTCTTGGAGATGAATAAAAATCTCTACCTGTACATAAGACTAATTGAGAGCCTTTTGTAATAGAAATTGCCACNAGTTCATTTTTAGCCTCTCCNTTCTCAAAATGCGTTTCTCTTACNCAAAATAACCATTCTTCGTCAATGGATAAGGTCAAATCACTATAACGAATAGATTTTTCAAANGGAGGCTCTTTNGTTACAGGATTAACATTTTCTCCATNTACTTTGTATATTCTTTGATCATCCCAATTAGTAAAATAAATATTTTTTTTGCCAACCGCAAAAGATCCTCCNCCATATTCATGAACAGCATTTCTTGAATTAAATTCTTTTGGAATTACATCTGATATGTTTCCCTCAGATGTTTGTTTTACTATTACGTAACGTCCAGATTCCTCTGGTCTTCCTTCTAAAAAATATAGTTCTGATCCATTTGATCTTATTTCACTAAACCTTAGTCCACCTTCAATTATTTTTTCTGGAGTTATTGTAGATTCCCATGATCCATAATGTGATTTCATTTTTCTTCCTGTTTATTTTAATTTTATTCAATATTTAATAATGTAAATTTCATTAATCTATAATAACCTATCTACAAGTAAATTATTTTGGAGAAGATATGAAAAAAGTAACATTCAAAGATGTTCCAAAGATTGCAAGAAATGAATCTTTATTTACAGATACTGTGTATGCGCAGTCAATTTTAGAACATGAAGATAGTGATAATTTCAATTTTGCTATAGTAAATTTTCCTGAATCAACCAGAACTAAATTTCATATTCATTCAGGAGATCAGATATTGATAATTACTGAAGGGGAAGGCATGGTATGTAATGAAGAAGTTGAACTTAATGTTACCAAGGGAGACATGGTATTAATTAATGCGGGAGAAAATCATTGGCATGGCGCTAAAGAAAATACAACAATGTCTCATATTACCATTACTGTTAGCGGTAGTACAACTGAAGTAACAGAAGACTAATTATGTCTTCTGAAGTTCTTTTGAAACTTGAAAATGTTCACAAGCATTTTGGAGGAGTGAAGGCTGTTAATGGTGTAGATTTTGAGGTGTCCTCAAGTAAGATAACTGGTCTAATTGGGCCAAATGGAGCTGGGAAATCCACAATATTCAATCTGATAACAGGATTCTCAGAAATTGATGATGGTTTTATATACTTTAATGACGAAGATATTTCTTTTTCATCCCCCCAAAAAACTGTAGGTCTAGGTATTGTCAGAACATTTCAAATACCTGGAGAATTAAAAAATATGTCAGTTCTTGATAATTTATTAGTTTCACCTATGCATCATCCTGGTGAATCTTTATTATTTGGATGGATTAATCGATCTAAATCTAAAGATTTTGAAAAAAATACCCTAACTCTTGCTGAAAAAAATCTTGAAATAGTGGGATTAACTCACTTAATGAATGAAAAAGCAGAAAATCTTTCAACTGGACAAAAAAAACTATTAGAGTTAGGAAGGATCTTAATGATGAATCCAAAGCTTATTTTATTGGATGAACCTGCTGCTGGAATCAATCCTACTTTAATAAAAAATTTATCAAAAGTTATTTTAGACATAAATAAAAAACAAAAAGTAGATTTTTTAATTATTGAACACAATATGGATTTTATAATGTCAATTTCAGATGAAATAATAGTGATGGCAGAAGGAGAAACGTTGGTAAAAGGCTCTCCCGAAGAAATTCAAAAAAATCCAAAAGTATTAAATTCATATTTAGGTTATGGACAAAATGAATGAAGAAAATATAGTTTTAAGAGCTAATAATATATCAGCAGGTTATGGTGAGCAGATAATTATAAGAAATATTAATTTAAATCTTTATGAATCTTCAATAAAGACAATAATAGGTCCAAATGGATGTGGAAAGTCGACATTTCTTAAATCCATTTCAGGGATTATAAATCCGGTAGAAGGTAATATAGATATATTTGGTGAAGACGTTACTGAACTCAACACTTTTGAACTTTCTAAAATTGGTTTAGGATATGTCCCTCAATCTGAAAATATTTTTCCTTCATTATCCGTTGAGGATAATCTAAAAATGGGAGGATATATTCTAAATTCAGAAGAATACAAAAATAATTTAGAAAAAGTTCTCGAAATGTTTCCGGATTTAAGAGATAAACTTTCAGATTCTTCATCTAATTTATCAGGGGGGCAAAGACAAATGCTTGCTTTATCCAGAGCTTTGATGCTTGACCCAAAGATAATTATGCTTGATGAACCCACTGCAGGATTGTCTCCAATTATTGTTGACGAAGTATTAGAAAATATTATCTCATTGAAAAAATCTAGGCTTTCAGTTTTATTAGTTGAGCAAAATGCAAGAAAGGCATTATCAGTTTCAGATTATGGGGTAGTTTTTTCTTTTGGAGAAAAAGTTATGGAAGATGATGCTTATAAAATATTAAGTGATAAACAAATATCTAAGCTTTATCTAGGAGGATAAATTTTGAAATATATAGATTTGATTTTTGAAAATAAAACTATTGTGGTTTTATTTTGGATTATCTTAATTTTATCTATCTTGAAGCCTTGGCTATTTGTTAATGGTGTTCTAATAGGTTCTTTATATGCATTGGGATCAATTGGCTTATCTCTTATCTACGGGAACTTAAAATTTGCCAACATGGCACATGGAGATTTTATGACCCTATCCTCATATATAGCATTAGCTTTACTTTTATTTTTCTTTCCTAATAGTGATCAGTCAGCATCAGTTGGTCCATTTACATTTAAGTATGAATTACTTGTAGTAATACCCTTCACAGTGATATTTATTGGATTTTTAGCAGTTTTATTTGACAAATTGATCTATAAAAAACTTAGAGATTTTGGAGCTGCTCCGGCAGCGATTGCTCTAACTTCTTTGGGTTTAGCCGTGGGACTTAGAGGACTTATTCAATTTATTTGGGGAACGGACTCTCGAAGTTTTCCAAGGGAATCAAAACTTTTTTGGGACCTACCTTTCAAGATAAAAATTCCTCCTGATATGTTTTTTTGTGCAATTGTGGCATTCATAATTGCTTTAGCTTTTTATTTTGTATTATTTAAAACGAAATTAGGAAAAGCAATAAGAGCAACATCAGATAATCCTGACCTTGCAAGAGTTACCGGAATAAATACTGAAAGAATAATTCTATATATTTGGTTTATTGGAGGGATTTTAGCAGCTACCTCGGGAATACTTATAAGTATGCAACAAGCTATTATAACTCCAGTAATGGGTTGGAAAATCTTAATTCCACTATTTGCAGCAGTTATTGTAGGAGGAATAGGTAATCCAATTGGAGCTTTGATGGGAGGGTTATTAATAGGAATTACCGGAGAAATTGCGACAGGTTGGATAAATCCATCATATAAACCCGCTGTCTATTTTTTGGTTTTATTAATTGTTTTGCTATTACGACCTAATGGAATTTTGGGTTTAAAAGGAAGGCAATTCTAATGGATTCCATACTTTATTTCTTAATTGGGTTTTTGATAATGAGTGGAATTTATTCTGTTTTTTCTGTGGGTCTTAATATACATTGGGGACATACTGGTCTTTTTAATATAGGGATTGCATCATTCTTCTTATTAGGTTCATATGCAGCTGCTATAATTTCAAGTCCTCCTCCAAGCCTTGAAAAATATGAGGACTATTTATGGGGAGGTAATTTATCTCAACTTACTATATTAGGATTTGATATTTGGTTTCCAATTATACTGATTTTGTCGGCAATTATTTGTGCCTTAGTAGCAATTCCATTAGCCTTCATAACCATTAGGCTAAAAGAAGATTATTTAGCTTTGGTTACACTTGGTTTGGCTGAAACTTTAAGAATAATATTTGTAAATGAGAGTTGGCTTGCTAATGGAACAAGAGGGCTCTACTCTATACCTCGCCCATTTGATTTCATTGATAGAAGTAATTATGATTATATTTATTTTGTAGTAGTAATGATTACACTTTTTATTGTTTATATAATTGCGGAAAGAGCTACTAATTCCCCATGGGGGAGAGTTTTGAGAGGCATTAAAGATAACGAAAACACAATGATTTCAAGCGGTAAAAATGTCCTAAAATTTAAAGTAGAAGCATTTGCATTTGGAGCAGGAATTATGGGTATTGGTGGAGCATTATTTACTCACGGTAAAAGATTTATTGACCCGATTACCTTTGAACCAATGTTAGCTACTTTTATTATTTGGAGTATGCTGATGGTAGGAGGTAGTGGTAACAATAGAGGTGCTATTTTTGGAGCATTTTTAATGTGGGGGATTTGGACATTTACTCAATTTTTACCAGGATTTCTGAGTGACGCAAACTTAAGGTTTGTTTTCGTAGGGCTTATTATAATCTTATTTCAACTTTATAAGCCTAATGGAGTAATCCCTGCTAAATAGCAAGGATTACTCATAAAAGCTTTTTCTATGGTGATTCAAATCTTCCAGTTGAAGTCACTTTTCCATTTTCTATAGTCCATACTTCAATAGTATTGCTCACATCACCATTTGCATCAATTTCTTGATCTCCAGCAACACCAACATAGTCTATATCTTTTCCGTCATTTATTAATTCTAATGCTTTAGCCATATCTCCAGGTCCAACTTTTTCTCCTGGGGCATTTGCTACAAAACGTAAAGAGTCACCATCTACTGTGTCAGTTCCCGATTTAGCCATGGCCAATGCTAGTAGGATTGCACCATCAAAACCTTCTCCAATGAATGGATTTGTGGGTAATTCTCCATATTTGCCTTCGTAAAGTGAAGTAAAAGTTGATTTTGCATCTGAATCAGGTGCTCCGGGTGCAGTACCCATCATACCTTCAAATTTATCAGCACCTAGCTCGTCAAACATTTCTTGATTTTTTGTTCCATCAACAAACATAAAGTCTCCAGTGTAACCACTTTCTATAAGCTCTCTAAGATAAACAGCAGCTGATTTTGGATAACTCATTGCAATAATTACGTCTGGTTCATGATCAGTAATAGCTTTATCTATTTCTGACTTATAAGAAGGTTGTTCTTGCTCATGAGGAATTTCAGCCTCACAATGACCGCCTTCTTCTTCAAATGTTGAAGTAAAAATATTATTTAATCCTTCACCATAAGGGTTATTTACATATATAGTTGAACAATGTTCATAACCTAATCTTTTTGCCATTCTAGCTAAAACAACACCCTGAGCTGCATCAGATACAGTGGTTCTAAATACTGTATCGTTGTCGTCTAGTACAGAAATTGCAGGACTTGTAGAAGCAGGCGAAATCATAACCATTCCAGCAGGAATACTTTTTGCCTCTGCTACAGCCATAGTTACACCACTAGATAAAGAACCAACAATTCCTCCAACTTTATCTATTTCAATCAGCTTTCCAGCTGCTTCTGTAGCAACATTTGGACTTGTTCCACTATCAGCATGAACAACTGTCACATCTCCACCATTAACTCCACCAGCATCGTTAATTAAACTTACTGCCAAATCAACACCATTCTGTATTGGAGGCCCATAAGCACCTAAGTCACCAGTTTCATCCATTAAAGTACCAATTTTTGCTCCTCCACTAGAACAAGCTGTAAGTACAAATAGTGCTGAAGTGACTAAAATTATTATTTTTTTCATCATATCTCCTTGATCTTAAATAAGTTATGTCATCTTGAGCATAACAATACTTAATTCTATAATATGATAATTCAAAAGTCTAAGACTAATTATCCGAGTCTGCCTTCCCACTCATCTAGATTTTCATAATTTTTTATAAAAGAGTTGAATTTTTTTTCAGAATCATCTTTTGGATAGAAATTTAGATATTTTCTTGCTGATTCAAGTGACCAAAATCTTCTTGTGTTATCGCTAACTCCATATACAACTAAATATGGAACATCATTTAAATTGCCCTTAACTTTTTCTATAGATACAGCTTTATCAAACAGGTCGCTTAGATCTCTTTGGCTGATATATGCTCCAAGATGACGTTTTATATTTTGAATTCCTGTCCCGTTATTATTACTTATAAACTTATTGTTTTGGATTTTTTCATCTATTTCTCTTGGGAATCCTATCCTTACATGAATAAATTCCATTTTTCTACCAAATTTACCTGATGCGTATGGAATTGATAAAAGTTCATATGAGGCTTTTGCCCATCCATAAAAATTATCAGAATATGGAATCATTTTGGTATTTACCATATCGAGTTTCTTTTCATGAATCTCATTATGTTCATACCAATCTGCAGCATGATTAGATGATGCAACAATAATTCTTTCTACATTGTTTTTATATCCTGCTTTATAAATTTTATTTGCCATAATGACATTTTTATTCTCTTGGTCAAAAGAGTCTATTTCATTATCTAAGTTATTAGGATCTCGTTGTTTATCAGGCCTTATGTATGCTAAATGAATAATGGAATTATGACCTTTTACTATTTTTTCTATATCTGAAATTGAAGATTCAGATAGGTTTTGTATAATTGTGATTGATTTAAACTCTTTATTAAAATCAATATCAACTAAAGTAAGTTCAAATTTTTTTTCTAAATGTGGGATTATTCTAGAAGCAACATATCCGTTTGCTCCTGTAATTAGTACTTTTTTCAAATTTTTATCCGTTGGGTCCGATTTCTAAAATTTTTAAAATGGGATTATTATCTAAATTATATATACTATGGTCACCGTTCTTTTTTAATTCTCCCCAATATAATTTGACCATCATTTCTCTTTGTTTCTTATGTTTTTCTGAGTTTATAAGATTGTTTATTTCGTCAGGATCAGATTCTAGATCATAGAATTCATCATAATCAAACCCATTGAAAATATATTTTAAGTTTTTGTACCATAAAACTCTTTGCTTTAATTGAAGTCTTGTACCATCATACTCAGAGAAAGATTTATCTATGGTGTTAACTTCATCTGTACAAAGAATTTTTTTGAAAGATTCTGAATCAATATTTCTTATTTCTTTTTGATCTAATAAATCTAGTATTGTAGGACATAAATCCATGCTTGATACCAAATCATTTGATAATTTGTTCTTTTTTATTTCTGGCCCTGAAATAATCATAGGTATTCGGTAGATTTCTTCAAATGCACATAGATTTTTAGCGTATATACCGTGTGATGATAAGGCTTCACCATGATCTGAAGTAAAAATAATAATAGTATTTTCTAATTCTCCTTTTTCTTCTAGTAAATCGATTATCTTTCCATATTCATGATCTATCTCTGTGACCATTGCATAATAATTTCTTATTGACTCTATATGATCTTGTTTTGTCATATTTTCAAAAACTTTTTTACCTCTTTTATAAATATTGGGTTTATCATGGAAATCATCATTAAATGACTTAGGCAATTCTAATTCAATATTTTCATACATATCGTAGAACTTTTTAGTAGATATAAAAGGATCGTGTGGTTCTATTACAGATGCAAAACAAGCCCAAGGTTTATCTCCTTTTTCTTTATTTATGAATTCTTTTGCTCTTTGGGATACTAGCCCTACAACTCTTTCTTCAGTATCCATATTTGAAACCCCATAGAAAGGCGTGTTTTTGTATCCAGGAGGGTTATCTATAAATAGATGAGGCATACTTTTATCTATACTATCTTTATGTTTTTTATTTGCATTAATATACTCAGTTGAAGCTCCATCCTGAAGTTCGTATTCATTCCATCCAAACTCTTTTAGATTATTTGTTCTTTCAACGTGCCATTTCCCGTAATAAGCAGTATTGTAACCATCTTCTCTGAGTCTTTGAGCCCAATGCTCTTTTTCTGTTCTTAAGTTTGACTGATCCAGGTCAACAGTATGTGTAACAGTTGTAACACCATGATTATGAGGTAATAATCCTGTCATTATGCTAGCTCTTGCTGGTGAACAAACAGGATTTGCTGTATGGGCCCTGTTAAATTTAACCCCTTTTTCTGCCAATTTATCCAAATTTGGTGTCATGCATGAATTATTTTCATCTAGTACTTGGCCGTGCATTTGGTCAACCATCAAGAAAAGTAAGTTTTTTTTCATAAGAACCTTCTTAAATAAATGGCTTTATTTTTTCAAAATTCCCACCAACAATTTCTTTAGATTCAATGGATAGCCAGTCTTCTAAAATATCAGAGTATAGGCCTCTGAAATCAAAGTTAAATTTAAGGTCTCCTTCGACTCTTTCGCTTGGATCTAAAGATGGATATTCATTATAATGCCCGCCTTTTACACTTTCTCCAATTAAAAAAGATACTCCTCCAGATCCATGATCTGTACCAGTACCATTATCATCAATTCTTCTTCCGAATTCAGAGAAAATAAACACTAACACCTCTTTACCTTTATTGTGTTCCTTCAAATCTTCAAAAAAAGAACTCAATGCATCTGAAAGTTGTTGCCATAAATATTCTTGTAAAACAACCTCATTTGTATGAGTATCGAATCCGCCATGGTTTACATAGAATATTCTAGTACCAAAATTTGCAAAATGGACCTGCGCTACACCTTTTAATTGCTTTGCTATGTTTGTATCTGGATATTCTATGTTTGATTTATAAAGCTTTGGGGCTTCATTTATAATATCTATACCTTTAGCAGCATCTAATCCTGTTTTACCTAAGTAATTCATAGTAAAGTCGTTTCCTATAACAGGACTGTAGAATCTTTTAAAAGTATCCATTGCTTTGGTTTTGTTAGCTTCATCTGAAATTGATGTAAAGAGTCCATAGTTATCTATATCACCAACTGAAGTAACCGGGACATCAGGAGCTACCAAAGCTCTAGGTAAATATTCACTGAAATTAACTGCAGTTACTACATTATCTCCACTTGGGTCTATATCTTTTATTGCTTGGCCAAGCCATCCTTTTGACCCGACTTTGTTTGGTTCGGCTGTGTGCCAAATATCCATAGATCTAAAATGCGACCTATTTGGAGTTGGATAACCAACTCCATGAATAATAGCCAAGTTGCCTTCTTCATAGAATTTTTTCATTATTCCCATACCTGGATTAAGTCCAAGTTTATTATCTAATGGAATAATTTCTTCATCTTTTAACATTATGTTTTTTCTAGAGTCTCTATATATAGGGTTTTCCCATGGAACGATACAATTTAAATAGTCATTCCCTCCAGAAAGCTGGATAGTTACTAGTACTTTTTCATCATTTGATATCATAAGTTTCTCCTAATTTATCTTATATACCTGAATTCTNTTTCTATTTGAGTCTAGTATTAGTAGATTTTGGTTGTTNTCTACTATTACCGAGGTTGGGTCCCAAAAGTAGGACTCTATTCTTGCAGATTCTTCATGAGGTTCAACTTCATCTATTGGAATAACNGGAACAAATGATTCTCTNGCTTTTTTTTCATCCATATTTGCATTTATATATTCTTTTGCCCATTCTGAAAGAGTTGANTCTCCTCTTAAGAAACCGCAATAATCAAAGTTTTCATCATAAATTTGAATTTTTTGATTTCCCCANTCACAAACATAATAAAATCCCTTATCATCTTGAGTAACATCTGAAGGTCTAAATAACTCTCCCTCTTTTGTTCCTGATTTACCAAATTGATCTAAAAAATTTCCGTCTTTNTCAAATATTTGAATTCTNTCATTTCGCCAATCNGCAACNAGNACTTTTTCATTTATGATTTTGATTCCCCATGGTTTATCGAATTCACCAGGTTTATCACCTTCTTTACCCCAAGTCTTAACAAAATCACCTTCTGTAGTCATAACTTGAACTCTATTATTTAAATTGTCTGTTATGTAAAGTAAATCATTTGCGTCGCTAGTTATTCCTGATGGAAAGTTTAATTGTCCTTCTTTTTCACCCTTAACCCCCCAGCGTTTTACAAAATCACCTTCAGGTGTGAAAATTGAAACAGTATGAGTATACTCATCGGTAACATAAACATTGTCTTTTGAGTCGAATGTTAATGAACAAGGCCAATATAATTCACCTGGATTTTTTCCAAATTTAGAAAATTCTCCAAAATAATTATTTTCAATATCTAGCATNGAAATTCTTAGTCCTACAGTATGAAATGCACCACTTCTATTTACAACATANACTTTGTTTTTACTATTTATAGCTAGGTCTCTTGGTAAATGAAAACCTCTACCTCCTACATCAGCTGTAAATCCTACTGAATGGGTATATTGAATNTTAACTTTCTCGTTAAGCNTTTTCATTATGTCATTTGAAATTCTCTNGAAGAAGAGATTAATTTAATAATAATCGAAANAGATTCTTNATTCAGCTCAATAGAATCGTCANTTATATGATCTGACAGAGCATCTATAGTGCTTGAATGAAGGTTAATATATCCTAACTCTTCTAGGCAAATTTCTAAAATATTTTCTTTATTAGGGTCTTTAGATAAAATATTTTTAATTACTTTTTTTTCAGTATTNCCTAAGAAATCAGCAGCAAAATTAATTCGTTCTACTACAGATCCTGTATTTATCCATTCTTCTCCGCCTTGCCATCCTTCGACTGAAGTAGGATTTAGTAATGGTTGCCCCATTAATCCTGAGCTAATAGTTGCTTGATAAACTTCTTCGGAAGGAATCTCAAATCCTCCTGATAACCTTACAGCNTTAACTACTAATTCTGCTGGACTTTTTATCCTATTGTTAATTATCTGTTCGTTTCTAAAGTATTTTGACTTAAATAAATCTCTAAGAATTTCTTTGATATTATAGGAATGTTTAAAGTAGGACTTAACTATAAAATTGATAGCATCTTCGTCTAATGGTTTTTTATGCGGCCACTGAGGAACAGGCAATTCATCTTNTATGAAAAAATGATATAAATGTCTTGCTATATATCTTGCTGTTGATTCTTGTTTGCATATGATTTTTATTACATCTTCCCCGTTAAAATTACCTTTTTCACCTAAAAATTCTTTTTCACCAAAATCATGATCATTTTGATCGAACTTAAATTGCCATGCAACGTAATTATATGGTCTTGCTGTGTTATTACGCATCTTTATAGACATGTATGGCATGTTTTCAACTGTCCANCCTGTGAAAGCTCTTGAACATTCTTTTATATCTTGTTCTGAGTAAGATCCNACACCCATAGAAAACAATTCTAAAATTTCTCTTCCATAATTTTCATTTATGTTAGTTTTATGATTATCTTGATTATCTAACCACATGATCATTGCAGGATCTTTAGATAATTGAATAAGAATATTTTCAAAACTACCTAANCCATGGTCTCTGAACATCTCTACTTGAGATGTCATTACTTTTCCTTGNATAAGCTTNTGTTGCCCNGTTGCNAATAATCTATGCCAAAATAATGCCATTTTTTCGTCAAAAGGAAACTTTGAATGAGCTAATCTGTACATCCAAAAAGCTCCTGAGCTATTTACACTTCTTACGTCAGAAAGATCTATTTGATATCGTCTTAATAAGTCTTTAGGAACAGGATTTTTATCTTCATTATCTAGCAANAAATCTACAGCATCTTCAAAGTTTTTTTCAGATAAGAAATCTATTTCTTCTCTTGATCCTCCAAANCAAACTCTTCNTANTAAGTGNGCAATTTCTTCTTGTTTAGTTTTNTTTTTCGTTGTCATTANTNNANTTTTTCTTTGNTAATAAAGTTTTTCTTAGNTTNATNCTTGCTGAATAAACAATTATNAAAGCNGCTAATATTGGAAGCCANCTTGATGCCATTCCTTCTTCTATTCCAAAGCTTCCTAAAATCAATCTTATTATGAAAGAAATTATTAAAAGTGCACCAATTTCTAATAACATTATTTGCAATCTACTCATTTTTTTCTCCTTAATTAAATTATATTTCTTGATATGTAATATGTCGCCATTAAACACATGGATAAATTCTCTATTATTGTAAGGTTTGATAGAGGAATATTGAAAGATGTTCCTAGACAAGCACAATTGACATTCTGATTATTTCTTAGTTTATTAAATATCCCAAAAGTTTGAGGAATTAGGATAAACAATGTTGCTGCATTAGAAAATAATAAGAAAGATCCTGATAGAAAAAAAACACCTAAAATTAATTCTATAAAAGGATACATTATCCCGAATCTAAAGAACTTTTTTGTAATTGGATCATAATTAGAAAAAGAAAGAGCAAATTGTTTAATATTTTGTAATTTCAAAAAAGAAAAAATAATGAAAAAGAATCCCATAAAAAATCTCATGAATCCATTGATAGTATTTTCAGAATTGTTAAATGAAATTACAGATAGTAAAAGTACAAGCCCTAATGTTATTAGAATTGGTTTGTAAGTACTAAAGTAACTTATAATGATGTTTTTTCCTTTTGTTGAATTTTTTGAAACTATATAGTCTCCTACAGGACTTAATATCTTATTAAGTTCTGCAATTTCATAATCTTTAATAGAAACGACTACCAAGCCTCCATCTTCCAAAGAAACAATAGCTTCAGAAATATTATCTTCTAGCTCAAGTTTTGTTTTAATTGTAGAAACACATCCTTCGCAGGTCATTCCTTCTATTTTAAATTTATATTTATTCATTATTTTTTTTTAAAAATCTGTATTGCACCATGGTTTTTGTTCTACAAAAAACATTTTTGTTAATTCTCTGAGAGAGTTATGATTTTCTACGTCTATATTTCCTGCTTGAAAATGTTCACCAGGAGAAGTTCCTCCAAAGTATATTGAACTTAGATCTGAAGGTCTCATAAAAATATCTGGTTTCTTTTTTACTTTTTTTACTTCAGTATTATTGCCATCTGTTTCAATTAAATAAGTACCCTCAATATCCTTTTGATTTTGACCTGTAATGCTGATTGTCATATTTCCTTTATAGTTATATGTTCTGCTTTCAAGCATTTTTATTGGATCAATTATCCTGACCCACAATCCATCAACGGTGTCTCTTTTTAATTTTCTTGGATTTTCTAACATCAAGTAAAGAGGATCACTTGGAGCTCTTCTATTAAAAGTAATTTCTTCAACTAATTCGACACCAAAAATATAGTGCCATAAAGCGTTATTGGTTTCTCTGTCTATTGATATTAATTCTTCAACTCTTAATGTCCCTTTATCATCTTCGTGGGCAACTCCTGATTCTTTATCAAAATTATAAAAAGCATACCCTGAAGGTTTATTATCTTTGTAGGCTATTACAAAAAAGAAACCACTGTTTCCTGATTTGTTATACATTGCTTGGTCATCTTCATAAAGCATGTAATTCCAATATCCTTGAGTCCTATCAGTTGCACCATTTTGACATTTGCTAAATATGTCATAAATTTTTGGAATTTCCTTTAATGCTGTATTTTTATCTACTAATTCAAATCTAATTGAATCATTCTTTGGCTTTGATAATTTGGTATGGTTTGAATTTATTGACCAGTCTTCTCTGATTGTTGCAAGCCCGTATCCAAATCTACTATAAAGTAATGATTGAGATGCCCATAACCCTGATATTGAATCTCCTCTTTCTTTCGCTTGTGAATGAAGTTTTTTCATCATAGAAGAAAATATACCTTTTCGTTTATGAGTTGGAAGGGTTCCCATAAAAGCTATGCCTGCCATGCTTAAGCTATTTCCGCCTGGAATAGTCATAGAATAATTATCNGCTCCTCCNGTTCCNACNATTTTANNNATNTCTGTATCAAATGCNGCTANTAATCTATCACTCGGTTGATTCCAAGTTTCAAAATCAATCATAAATCTATCATTAACCATTCGTTTGACTACATCTTTTTTAGGNATATCTCCAAAGACAGTCCTTACAGATGTTCTCCANTCAAATATGTTNGATTTATCGACAGGTATAATTTTTATTGACATTTTATTTTTTCTTTAGAGCTTCTTTTCCTGCTTTTAGCGTTTCTATAATTTTATCAACATCATAAACACATCCGCCCCAAGTTCCTCCACTAACATCTTGTAGTGCAGCCCAAAGCCTTGTATCGTCTGGTAAATTTTTATTTGCCTTAATTTCTAAAAATGCACTTCTTTGACCTAATTCTTTATCTCCCCATTCTTTTCCTTTATTGTCTCCATCTTCACCTACTAAATTGACCGATCCATTTAATTTTTTTGTATCAATAATTATTTCTATTAAATCACCTTCTTTTAGTAATCCTATAGGGCCACCAGCTAAAGCTTCCGGACCAATATGTCCAATACATGCTCCAGTTGATACTCCTGAAAACCTTGCATCAGTAAGTAAAGCTATTTCTTTACCGTATGAAAGATGTTTAAGGGCAGCGGTAATTTGGTAAGTTTCTTCCATTCCTGTCCCGTTTGGACCTCCACAAATTATAACTAAAATTTCTCCTCTTTTTAATTTATCTGGGCCTGTTGACTTTATTGATCTCATTGCATCATTTTCAGAATTGAAAACTCTTGCAAAGCCAGTATTTCTATAAACTCCATCATCATCAATTACTTCAGGATCAATTGCAGTAGATTTGATAACAGATCCTTCTGGTGCAATATTTCCTAATGGAAAAGTTACAGTAGATGTTAAACCTTTAAGAGTTGCATTTGATTTACTCATTATGACATTATTGGGATCAACTTTATCATTTTCTGATAGAAAATTTCTAACATATTTTCTTCTATCTGATTCTTCCCACCATTCAAGATTTTCTCTTAAAGTTTTTCCAGTAACTGTCATTTCGTCTAAATTCAATAATCCTAATTTTTTTAAGTTAAGCATTACTTCAGGTACTCCACCGGCTGCGTAAAATTGAGCTGTGGGATATCCTACTGGCCCGTTAGGGAGAACATCAACTAATCTTGGAACATAGCTGTTAACTCTTGCCCAATCATCAACAGTCATTCTTTTTCTCCCAACTGCATGGGCTATAGCAGGCAAGTGTAGTAATAAATTAGTTGAGCCTCCACATGCTGCATGAAGCACCATTGCGTTTTCAAATGCTTTGTCGGTAAGGATTTTTTCAATAGATATTTTTTGATTTTCTAAATTCATTAATGCTTTTGCAGATCTTTTAGCATTATTCGCCCAAGCAGGAGTACCGCTCGGAGTACATGCTGAGTGGGTAAGGGCGATTCCTAAAGACTCTGCAATAACCTGGGAAGTTCCAGCTGTTCCTAAAAATTGGCAACCTCCGCCTGGAGATGCACATGCTCTACATCCCATATCTTGAGCGTATTCAAGAGAAATTTCTCCTTGTGCAAACCTTGCACCTATAGACTGTATTTTTCCTGCATCTTCACCATTTTTAGGAGCTAATGTAGAACCCCCTGGTACGATTATTGAAGGTTTGTCTTTCATGCCAGCCAAAGCCATCATCATAGCAGGTAAACCTTTGTCACATGAAGCAATTCCCATAACAGCTTTTGCCGTGGGTAAGGATCTAGCTATTCTTCTAAATACTTTTGCAGCATCGTTTCTGTAAGGCAATGAATCAAACATGCCGGTAGTTCCTTGAGTTCTACCATCACACGGATCTGAACAATAAGCCGAAAATGGCAGTCCTCCCATTTCATTTATAGTATTTGCAGCATTTTCAACAAGAGATGATAGTTCCCAATGACCAGTATGAAAGCCTAATGCTATTGGTTCTCCGTCTTTATTTTTTAAACCTCCACTGGTAGAAAGAATCAAAAATTGCTTTCTTAATAACTCACTAGGATTCCAACCCATACCAGCATTTTGAGTTAACCCAAAATGGTTACCACTGGGTTCGTTTATTAGTATTTCAGGAGTAAAAGGGATTTTTCCTGTAGGACCATCTGCGTGTGTTTGAATTTTGTATGTTGCTTCCGAACTTCCTTCAATAATGTCTAAATAAGACACATTTAAATTTTTATCTGATACCACATTCTCTCCAATCATTCTCTTATGACTTAATAATAAAATATTATAAAGATACAAATATAGCTATTGGTATAAATTACGAATTAGAAGATTTTCAACCAGTATATGAGTTGTAAAGTGGTTCAGAGCTAGGAATGTGAATTATAACAAATAGTATTAGCTGAAAATATTTATCTTAACCCTTAGTAGAAAGTTCTTAAAACTATAATTGTGCTACATATCGTGCTAATAATTTTTCGCTCTCCAAAAACATCATGTTATTTAAGATATTACCTTTAACTGTATTGCTAAAACGTTTCTTTTCAGGTTCACAATTAGTTTTATTTTTGAGAAGTTCTTCACCTATTTGATTCATCAATGAAATAACTTTTTTATAATCATCTTTCATAATTCTTTTTACGAAATTAGAGTGATATCCTCTTTCATCAATAAATCTTATTATTTGTTTTTTAAGTAGCTCATTCCAAGTTTCTAGAGGAGCTTCTAAGACAACCTCTTTATCTTTTTTA
>PCBP01000013.1 GCA_002730985.1 Flavobacteriales bacterium
TCCAACATCACCAGAAATTGAGAGTATTGGAATTGTATGAGTATCATTTATAAAAAAAGTGTGGTAATCAATAAAACTTGATGGTATATTAGTGTTTGCGCTATAGGATATTGCTTTAACAACTGTTGTTGTAGTAATATTGATAGGGCCAGTATATATTGAAGAGGCGCTATTTGGCTCGTCTCCATTTGTTGTATAATATATTGTAATATTTGGGTCAGGGGAGCTTAATGTTATATTTATAGGCCCATTATAATAGCCTCCATTTTGAGAAAATATAGGTGTCGTTGCATATTCTTGCATTGCGCCCATATTTATTGAATTAGGAGATCCATTTACGAATACACTCCAAATAGAAGCCCCATTTGACTCCCTCCCTCTAGAATGTGAATTTTGATTTGGCAGAACTCTAATAGAATCTTGAAAGTTACTCGCAGCGTCAGACAACATAAGAATTTCATTTCCTTTTGTTTGAGTAATTTTAAAATTTGAGTGAGCAAAAACACCTAACAATTCATCTCTACCAGAACAATAGATTATAGCAACTTCATTAGCTGGAATTACAAAAGATGATGGGACCATCCATTTTGTAGGATTTGCTGGTTTATCTGTTAAATACCATCCAACAATATCAATAGCAGCTGATGTTGGATTATATAGCTCTACCCAGTCCTCATACTCACTATAATTATCAGCATGGGTATCGTAATTAGCGGCTGAATATTCATTGATAACTATCTGAGCGGTTACCTGAAATATATATACAACACTAAAGATTAAAAAGAAAAACAGATTTTTCATGTTACAAAAATACAAAATTAAGTAAAGACTAAGTTTAGGCATAAGTTATTTCTTGTGTTTTTAGAAAAGATATTTAGATCTAAAAATAATTAACAAACTATTTTTCTACTTTTGCATTTCATCAATTAACATAGTAATGGCAAACAATATTAAAGAAGATTTAATGCTTTTTAATGAGCTAATTACTATTTTCTTAGAAGATGAGTTGCAAAATCCAGTATCAGAATATATTAATCCAAGAGATGTAGAAAAAACACTCGACATTAAACTACATGAAGATGGGGCGGTAGATGATGATTTTAAGACCTCGTTAAAACAATTAATTCTTAAAAGCCCTAAATCATCATCAAAATTATTTTTCAATCAGTTGTTTGGCGGTAGACACAGCAAAGCTGTTTTGGGAGATTTATTAGCGGTAATGCTCAACAACAGCATGGCTACTTATAAGATCGCCGGGCCTCAAGTTAGTGTTGAAAAAGAAGTGCTTTTACAGGTGCAGAAATTAATAGGCTATGATAATAAATCCGGAGGAACTTTTCCTACGGGAGGGAGTATGAGCAATTTTATGTCTTTGATTATGGCCAGAGATAAAGTAGATTTAGGAATTAAAGAAAAAGGGATTTCCAAAAACCTAGTGGCATACACATCAGAAAATGCACATTATTCACTATCTAAAAATGCTTCTTTTTCAGGAATAGGGAAGGCAAACGTTAGACATATTAAATCTGATAAATATGGAAGAATAAATGTTCTAGAGTTCACAAAACAAGTAAAACTTGATTTAGAAAGTGGATTAACTCCTTTTTATTTAAACGCAACTGCAGGAACAACTGTTTTGTGTGCGTTTGATAATGTTGCAGAGCTATCACCAATTTGTAAAAAATATAAAATTTGGCTTCACCTAGATGGCGCTTTTGGAGGGGGTGTAATTTTTTCAGATAGGTATAAATATTTAGTTGAGGGGATTCAATTGACAAATTCTTTTTGTTTCAATGCACACAAAACCTTAGGAGCCCCTTTAAGCACATCAATATTAGTGGTTAAGGATAAACAAGACTTGCATAACTCATTTAATAATAATGCTGCATACCTATACCAAACACATGATGAGGAGTTTAATTTAGGAAGAAGTTCTTTTGAGTGCGGAAGGAGAAATAACGCACTTAAACTATGGACAATGTGGAAAGCAATAGGAACGCGGGGCATTTCTAAAATCATTGAACATGAGTTTAAATTAGCTGATGTAGCTAGAAATTATATTAAAACGAATTCGGATTATAAGCTTTTTAGTTTTGAAGATTCTCTTTCTATTTGTTTTAACTATAAAAACTTTGACCCAGAAGATCTGTGTGCCAAATTATATGAAAGCAACACATTAATGGTTGGTTTTGGGCATTTTCACAAAAAGGTGTTTGTAAGATTGGTTCTTGTTAATTGTGAGAATTCACTTGACGAATTGATGCAGTTTTTTAAAGTTTTAGAAGATTTTGCAGATAAAAATTCACATTTAATAGGCAAGTACAAGTGAGATCCTAAGTTTAAAAATCACGTTGCCGATTCGTGAGTTTAAAATAAAGAAATAATTTATACTTTTACTTTTATGCAAGAGGATTTTATTATTACTGTAGCTTGGCCTGAAGGAATGGTGACAGCAAGCGGATCATGGTATGACAAATTTGCATCAACAAACGGAAAGTATAGGGTTGGACATTCTGCTGTGGTTCTTATAAATTCAAAAACAAAAAAATCATATTACTTTGATTTTGGAAGATATCATACCCCAGAGGGGTATGGCAGGGTGAGAGACGTAGTGACAGATGAGGATGTTAGTATAACAGATCCAGAAATTAAAAGTGGAGAGATATTAAATATCAAGGATATTTTATTGAAATTATCAGTCATGAAGTCGACTCACGGAGAAGGCAAAATGTATGCCTCAATAATAGCATCTGTAAATTTTGAAAATGCATTTTCTACAGCTAAAAGCATGCAAAAAAAAGGGATGATCCCTTACGGCCCTTTTACAATAAAAGGGACAAATTGCTCTCGTTTTGTAGCTAAAGTAATAAAATCTTCTAACCCCTCTATTATTAAAAGATTAAGACTAAGCCTCCCTTTTTGTATTTCGCCATCTCCAAAAAGAAATGTTTGCATTTCCAATCACCACTATTATGTAGTAGAAAGAAACAATTGTTTTAAAGTGAAGAAGACCAGACTGCAAGCTTACTTTTCCAGTATCGAAAAACAATGAAAATCCCAAAAAATATATCTAAAAACGCTCAATTAATTGAAGGAATAGGGGCAAGCTCTTGGTTTACCATAGTCGCAGAAAAAAAATTATATAGAATTGAAAGATTTTCTAATGAAGGAGAGTTAGAGTGCTCAAGGCTTTTTGAAGTAGAGCCAAAAAACTTTGATATTAATTCTGAATATAAATTCACCTATCTTTCGCATTGTCAAAAGTGTAAAATAACACAAAACAAAAAAACATTTAAATTTTTTAATAATGAATATTAAGATGTATGGTGCCGATTGGTGCTCTGATTGTGTGCATGCAAAAAAGCTGCTAGATTCGAAAGGTATTGAATTTGAATATATTAATATTACTAATAATCATGATGCTGTTGCTTTTTTAGAGAATGTAAATTGTGGCAAAAGAATTATACCAACTTTAGATATAGATGGGGAAATATATCCAAATCCAGGAATTAATAGATTAATGGAGATTATCAGACAATAAAAACTATTTTTGCACTTTCAAAATTCATCAAATGAGCGACTCAATTAAGCATGAATGCGGTGTAGCGCTGTTACGATTATTAAAACCACTAGAGTTTTACCAAAAGAAATATGGGACAACTCTATACGGGCTAAACAAGATGTATTTGTTGATGGAAAAACAACATAATAGGGGGCAAGACGGGGCGGGAATTGCCAACGTAAAGCTAGATGTAGAGGTAGGCAAAAGATATATAAGCCGAAAAAGGTCTGTTGCAACAAATCCTTTAAAAGATGTTTTTCATCAGGCAAATAAAAGATTTGTTGAGTTAGAAAAGAATGATCCTCAAAAGTTGAAAAATCCTAAATGGATGAAGGAAAACCTACCTTTTACCGGAGAATTATTTTTAGGACATTTAAGATACGGAACCTTTGGAGGGAATACAATAGAGCATTGCCATCCCTTTTTACGTCAAAATAATTGGAAAACCAGAAATTTAGCTCTTGCAGGTAATTTTAATATGACTAATGTTGATGAGCTTTTTCAGCAGTTGGTGGATCTTGGTCAGCACCCAAAAGAAATGTCAGACACGGTAACAATCTTAGAGAAAATTGGTCACTTTTTAGATGAAGAGAATGACGCTATTTATTATAAACAAAAAGACAATTTTAGTAAAAAAGAGATTACAAAAGTAATTGAAGATGAGCTTAATTTACAAGACATCTTAACCCAGTCGGCAAAATATTGGGATGGAGGATATGTAATATGCGGTCTTTTGGGACATGGAGACGCTTTTGCCCTTAGGGATCCAAATGCAATACGCCCTGCATATTATTATAAAGATGATGAAGTGGTTGTTGTGGCATCTGAAAGGCCTGTAATACAAACTGCATTCAATGTTAAGGAGAGTGAAGTTAATGAGATAAAAAGAGGCCATGCGCTTATTATTAAAAAAAATGGCACATTAGAAGAAAAACAGATTCGCAAACCACTAGAGAGAAAAGCCTGTTCTTTTGAAAGAATCTATTTTAGTAGAGGGAATGACAAGGATATTTATCGTGAAAGATTAGAACTTGGAAAAAGGATTTTTCCAAAGGTTTTAGATGCGATTGATAATGACATGAAAAATACGGTTTTCTCTTACATCCCAAATACCGCTGAAGTTTCTTATTTTGGACTTTTAAAGAGTTGTAATGAATATTTAAATCAAGTAAAAACGAAAAAGATTCAAGACTTAGGAGACCACCCTTCTCATGATGAAATTGCAAAAATAATGGAGATTTCTCCAAGAGCTGATAAGATTGCTATTAAAGATGCAAAACTTAGGACTTTTATTACTTCTGACACAGGAAGAGATGATTTAGTAGCTCATGTTTATGATATTACTTATGGACAAGTTAAATCTACGGATAATTTGGTTATGATTGATGATAGTATTGTACGAGGAACTACTTTAAAAAAGTCAATTATTAGAATCTTAGATAGATTAAATCCAAAGAAAATTATAGTTGTTTCTTCCGCTCCACAAATTAGATATCCAGATTGCTATGGTATTGATATGGCTAAAATGGGAGATTTTATTGCTTTTCAGGCGGCAGTCACCTTACTTAAAGACAGAAATCAAGAGAATTTTTTGTCAGAGATATATAGAAAATGTAAAGCTCAGGAGAGTTTGCCAAAAGAAGACATGATAAATTATGTTAAAGAGATATATAGTCTTTTTACGGCAGATGAAATTTCAGTTAAAATATCACAATTGTTAACTCCAGAAGGAACAAATGCTCATGTAAAAATCCTCTATCAATCTATTTCTGACTTACACCTTTCTTGTCCTGATCACACAGGAGATTGGTATTTTACTGGAAATTACCCTACTCCTGGAGGGGTTAAAGTAGTTAATAAGGCGTTCATGAATTATATTGAGGGGAAGAATGAAAGGGCTTATTAGAGGGCTTCAGGAATCTAAATTAGGAATAAATATAATTTTTTCAGTAGAGCGAGCGCTAAAAAAATTAAAGAGTAAAATCATTTTTTCTCAGTAGTATAAACTTTTCCATACCACCAGAATCTTTGTTCTTTTGAAGATCCGTATTGATAAACAGCCATATCAAAAGCAGAGCCAAATGAATGCATATCAAATACTGGAAGCATAGCACCGCGATACTCTTTCATCTTTAATTCTTTAACAATTGTATTAGGATCCTTAATAGCAGGTTCTATTTCTAATGATGCTAATTCTTTAGCAATCATTTTTTCTGTATGTTTTGGCGCGATTGTCATTTCATCAATTAAATGAGTTGCGCCAGCAAATTGATCAATAATAAACATAATATATCTGATATCTACAGAGATCGTTCTTTGGATGTCTTTTTCAAAAGCGATATCGCCACTCATCGCTTCCCAATTTCCATCAAATGCAGTCCCAACAATTTCTCCCCAAGCATTTATTACTGGAGAGCCAGAATTCCCTCCTGTAATATCATTGTTGGAGATGAAATTAACCCTTAAGTTGCCGTCCTTATCAGCATATTTTCCATAATCACCAATTTGATATAATTCTTTTAATTTTTCAGGAACATGAAACTCCTCGTTAGTATTATCTTCCTTTTGCATAACACCATCAATAGTTGTGTAGTAGTCATAGTGCATTGCCTCTCCAGGATTATAGTCACTTACATTACCATAAGTAGCGCGCATGGTTGAGTTAGCATTAGGGTAATATTTTTTGTTAGGATTCATTTCTTTGAGACCAGCAATAAATAATCGATTACCTTTTTTTAGTTTTTCTCTTACAATCGATCTTTTTGAAGAGATTTTTTGAATGTAGGTGTTATAAATAGACATCATAGTTTTGTAAGCAGGGTCTCTTTCTATTGTTGCGACAGAAGGCCTTTCCAAGAATGCAAACAACTTTTCTTTTGAGCCAAAAATGGATCTTCTAAAGGTGTTTTTAGCATACCAATCAAAGTCTAATTTTTTAAATCCAAATAATTGATTTTCAATTTGTTTAAATACAGGGGCATGCTGTGTTTTAGAAACATTATAGTAGTACATTTCTAACATAGAAGCAAATAATTCTTGATCAATAGAAGCGTCATAATCTTTATAGAATTCTCTAGCTTCTTTTTTGATCTTTCTTAATTCGACCCCTTTTTCTTTATCTTCTTTTGGTAATTTAGCAATTGCATTATACATTCTAAAAGACCAATACATAATTTCTGCTCCTCTAAATACAGCTTCATTTAAGTATATTCTGCTAAGTTCAATATTTTTGTTGGTTTGGTAAGCGCTTTCAATCAAATCTAAAGCTTCTCCATAATGTGCTTCCCTCAATGAGTCTCCAGTGCTAATCCAGTCTCTAAAGCTATTTTCTAGGGCTATTTTTTTGTCAGCTACTTTCATGGCTTTTAATCCTTTTGATTGACCAATATAGTATTTCCAGTAGTTAGAAGTTCTGGCATACTTTGAGGCATATTGGATTTTAGTTCTTTTAGAGGCCTGCATACCCGCTTTCATAATTGCTAATTTCTCATTACGAATATCAACAATAGCCGGATTAGTAATATTTAAAGCTTGCTTAACGCCATAAGAGGTTAAATATCTGTCCGTTGAACCTGGGTAACCAAAGATCATAGTATAATCTCCATTTTCCACTCCATCTAATTGAATTGGCAAATGATGTTTTGGTCTATAAGGAATATTTTCTACAGAATAATCAGCAGGCTTCCCGTCCGGAGAACAATAGATTCTATAAAGAGCAAAGTCGCCTGTATGTCTTGGCCACATCCAATTATCAGTATCACCGCCAAATTTACCAATTGATGAAGGCGGGGCCCCTACCAAGCGAACATCTTTAAATGTTTCATAGGTAAAGAGATAAAAATCATTGCCTCCAAAAAAAGATTTCACCCTTGCATTATAATGTGTATCTACTGTTTTTTCGGCAATAATTTTTTTAGAGACCTCTCTAATTTTTGCAGATCTCTCTTTTTCAGACATATTATTATTAAGTTCAGCTAAAACCTGTTGAGTTACCTCCTCAATTGCCACTAAGAATGTAGCTGTTAATCCTTTATTTGTTAGTTCTTCTTCATGATTCATAGCCCAAAAACCATCTTTTAAATAATCATTGCCAACGCTTGAATGTTCTTGAATTGAGCCAAAAGCACAATGGTGGTTCGTTAGCATTAATCCTTCAGATGAAATCATTTCTGCTGTACACGACCCCCCTCCTAAAGACACAATTGCATCTTTAAGAGATGAGTTATTTATACTGTATAAATCTTCAGCAGTAAGTTTCATCCCCTTGGCTTGCATATCTGATTCATTTATTTTTTTTAGCAGTTGTGGCAGCCACATTCCTTCGTCAGCAATGGCTGAAAATGAGCAAAAAACCAACATAATGATTGATAAAAATTTATTTTTCATAGGAAGTGTTTTTTAGTTTTCGCAAATGTAATTAAACGGCCTATTTTATAAAACTTAGAAGTGTCAATTTATAAAGATAGATGTTAACAAGATTATTAGTGTATTTTTGTTTTCCTTATGAGTAATAAAAACCCTGTTCGTATCAATAAATTTTTATCTGAAATAGGCTACTGTTCCAGAAGAGAAGCCGATAAACTTATTGATCAAGGCAGAGTAAAAATTAATGGAGGAGTCCCCTTGATGGGAACTAAAATAACTAGTGAGGATGTGATAACTATAAATGGAGAGACGGTAAACCATATAAAGAAAAAAAAGATGGTTTATATAGCGTTTAATAAGCCTGTCGGTATTGTCTGCACAACAGACACTAAAAGAGAAAAAAAAAACATCATTGATTTTATAAATTATCCAACGCGAATTTTTCCAATTGGAAGATTGGACAAACCTTCAGAAGGATTGATATTTCTTACTAATGACGGGGATATTGTAAATAAAATTTTACGCGCCCGCAATCATCACGAAAAAGAATATGAAGTTACTGTAGACAAGCCAATAACTAAAGAGTTTATTGAGGCCATGGGGAACGGTGTGCCTATTTTAGACACAGTTACTCGCCAATGCTTTGTAAAGCAAACAAATAAAAAGGAGTTTAAAATTATTTTAACACAGGGCTTAAATCGACAAATTAGAAGAATGTGTGAATATTTTAGCTATGAAGTTAAAAAATTAAAAAGAGTAAGAATAATGAGCATTAAATTAGATATTCCTGTTGGGAGCTATCGTAATTTTACGCCAAAAGAGTTAAATCAAATTAATCAATCTGTAGAGCACTCTATTAAAACGTATGAATCTGGTAGTTAGTTCAGCTTGACCAAAATCACATCCCACAGTTTTTTTCGAGCTATTAAGCAAGCTATAGCAGTTTCTTCTACTTCTAACCATTTTTTACTGTCATCACCACACAAATCACAGATTAACTGTAATGCTAACGGCCCGTGCTCTCCACCATCTAATTCAATATGTCTTTCTAAATAGTAGACAAACTTATTAAGATTATTGTCTGTATTGTATTCCTCCACAATAGAAGTAAACATATCTGGAATCAAATCCTCTCTACCAAAAGTAAAAGCTGCCGCAATTTTATGAGCTTCTTTACTTTCAATAACATCAAATGTACATTTTAAAAAGTCATCAATTCCTTTGCTGACTTTAGGTATTTTTTTTTCGGTAACATTAGCAACAAATTTTTTTATATTTGAGGTGTCTGCTCCACATTCTTGCATTGCATCTAGATACATTTCATAATGAGATGATGGATTTCCATCTTGATCTATATCACTTTCTTCTTCTAAAACAATACTATTTATTAATTGTCTAATCTTTCCATCTCCTATAGGTTTCCATGGAGAAGAAGTACAGGTAAGTATGGATTGAAGGGTTTTTAATAAAGACATAAAATCCCAAACCGCATAAATATGATGCTCCATTAATATAGCAACATCCTTTATACTGTTTAGTCTTCTATATAAATAGTGATTTACAACATCATCTTTATAAGGCTGAATTTTCTTATTGAGTTCTAAAATTTTTGGATTCATCTTGTATTTTTATAAACAGGGACGGCAGAACAAGCCTCCCCAAACATTAAACTACTGACGCTATTCTTTAGTTTTTTTGTGATTGTTATATAAAGAGCCTCATTAACAGGAATTTGACTACACCCCTTTACAATTACTTTTTTGTTTTTAAATTCGACAGGGTTAATATTTTCTAGGTTATATAAAAAGAGTTTTTGAAATACAGTTTCTTTATTCCCAGCATAAACTTCAGATGTGATAGCGTCAAGATGGGAGGCTGCAAGCATAAAAGCCCACATAGGAATAATGCAAGTATTGCTACAAAAAACGGCAGCCACCTTGTTTTCATAAACAGTGAAATCAAATCTTTTTAGAGATTCTCTAAAATCTTTTTCTTTAAGAATATGCCCTTGAAACAAAAAGTCTTTTAAGTCGAGCTCTAGAATTTCCACATTAGGAGCATAATCCGCTAAATCAATAGTGACTAAGCCTGATTTTGCAACTCTATTTACAATTTCATTATTCATTTTATAGCATTCCTAATTCTAGTTTAGCCTCTTCACTCATCATTTCCTTGGTCCAAGCAGGTTCAAATACAATGTCTACTTTGACTTTCTGAACATCATTTATAACTTTGACCTTTTCTTCTATTTCCACAGGTAAGGTTTCAGCCACTGGGCAGTTTGGAGATGTAAGAGTCATAGTAATATTTACATAACAATCTTCACTAACTTGAATGTCATAAATAAGTCCAAGCGCATAAATATTTACAGGAATTTCTGGATCATAAATTTCGCAAATTACTTCAACAACTTCTTCGCCAATTTTCTGCAATTCTTCTTCTGTTTTCATCTTATTTGTTTTGATAGGCTAAAGCATAGAATTTGATTTCTTTTATCATGGAAACCAAACCATTCGCACGCGTTTGAGAAAGCTGTTCTTTAAATCCAATCTCATCAATAAACGCTAAGTCTGCTGTTGCTATTTCTTCTGCATTTTGGTTAGAAAGCACTCTAATTAAAACAGCTACAATGCCTTTAGTGATAATCGCATCACTATCAGCCGAATAAATTATTTTTCCATTTTGTTCATCAGCACGTAACCAAACCCTACTCTGACAGCCTTTTATTAGATTATCATCTGTCTTGTATTTGTCATCAATCATTGGCAGGGCTTTCCCAAGTTCAATAATGTATTCGTATTTCTCCATCCAATCTTCAAGCATATTGAACTCTTCTGTGATTTCTGCTTGTATTTCAGCAATAGTCCCCACTTAACCAAGCATTATTTGCGCCTTTTTAATGGCAGTTATACAGCTATCAATTTCTTGTTTTGTATTATAAATTGCAAAAGACATACGAGCGGTTCCAGAAATTTTATAATGCTCCATTATTGGCTGCGCACAATGATGTCCAGTTCTAATTGCAATTCCCATTTTATCCAACAAAACACCCATGTCATATGGGTGTAAGCCTTCAATATTGAAAGACACTAAAGCGGCTCTTTTTTTTGCCTTACCAATAAATTGTATGTCAGATATTTCTGAGAGTTTTTCAATCGCGTATTTTAGTAAATCATCTTCATGTTTTGCAATATTTTCAATACCTAAGTCTGTGATGAAATCTAAGGCTGACTTAAAAGCGACAACTCCTGCAATATTTGGTGTTCCCGCTTCAAATTTATGAGGCAAATCGGCATAAGTTGTTTTCTTAAGACTAACTTCTTTTATCATTTCTCCACCGCTCTGGTAAGGAGGGAGCGTAGTTAATAAATTTTTTTTCCCGTATAATACTCCCACGCCAGTTGGGCCATACATTTTTTGTGCAGAAAAGCAATAATAATCCACGTCTAATGCTTGTACATCCACAAATGTATGAGGGGCAGCTTGCGCACCATCAATCAGAATCTTAGCCCCTGCGGCATGTGTTTTATTTATGATTTTCTCAACAGGATTTATTGTGCCAAGTGAATTAGAAATATGTGTAATAGCTACTAATTTTGTTTTTTCAGAAAGCAAATTTTCAAAGGCTTCCATGTCCAAATCTCCATCATCCAGCATTGGAATTATTTTTAGTTCAGCTCCGCTTATCTCACAGCATATTTGCCAAGGCACAATATTGGAGTGATGTTCCATTTGTGATATAATAATCTCATCTCCTTTATTTAGGATAGATCGATAACCATTTGCTACTAAATTAATAGAGTCGGTGGCACCTTTGGTAAAGATAATTTCGCAGCTATTTTTAGCATTGATAAATGCTTGAACTGATTTCCTTGTGTTTTCAAATTTATCAGTTGCTTTTTGGCTTAAATAATGAACTCCTCTATGGACATTTGCATTATCATAATGATAATAATTAGAAATAGCATCCAAAACTACTTGTGGTTTTTGGCTGCTTGCCGCATTGTCAAAATAAATCAAATCTTTACCATTTACTTTTTGGTGAAGAGCTGGAAATTGTGCTCGTATTTTACTCCCGTCAATCATTATAGATTAAAATCTAAATCAACATTCAGTTTTTTAGCAATAAGTTTTTGTGCCAGTTTTTTTACTTCAGGGATACTTATATTATTTACAGCTTCTGATGCAAAAGCATAAGTTAAAACTGCCCTTGCTTCTTCTGCGCCAATTCCTCTACTTCTCATGTAAAAAATTGCTTCATCATCCAATTGCCCAATAGTACAGCCATGGCTACACTTCACATCATCAGCATAAATTTCTAATTGGGGTTTACTGTCAATAGTAGCACTCTCACTCAATAATAGATTATTGTTGGATTGAAAAGCATCAATTTTTTGAGCATCAGGGCGAACCATAATTTTACCATTAAAAACACCTTTGGATTTACCTAAATAAATGCCTTTATACATTTCATTACTTCTACAATGCGGCTGTTTATGATCTACAAAAGTGTGGTTGTCGGCAAACTGGTTATCATCCAAAATAGAGATGCCATTCATATTACTGTCACAATTACTCCCGTTTTGCTCAAAACTTAAAGTATTTCTGGTAAATGCACCTCCAAAAATTAAGGTATTTACAATTGCATTAGAATCTTGCAATTGATAAATATTTATATTATCAATCAGAATAGAATTCGCACTATTATCTTGAATTTTATTGTATTCTATGTTTGTGTTTTTTCCAATGTGTATTTGCGTGAGATGGTTTGTAAAGCATTTTGTACTACTTAAATTCTGAATTCGTTCCACAAATTTTATGTTCGCATTATCACCTATTATAATCTTATTACGGTGTTGTACAAAGGTGTTGTTTTTAGTATTAGAGAAAAACAAGATTTCAATAGGAGCTTCTAATATAATATTGTTCTCCACTTTTATTGTAAATCCTTTTTTTGCAAGGGCAGAGTTTAATCCAAAAATAGCATCATCATTTTTTGTTTCAAAATTAGAAAAATCAGAAATATCAACCCCCTTAATATTTGGCTTAGAAATTAGAACTCCTTCTAAAAAAATAATTTTATATTTAAATCCTAAAATATATTTTTCAATATCACCTTTCGAAATTTCAGTCCCATTTTCTTCTACCGAAAAACTTTCAGCAACAATATTTTTTAAGGAAGTATATTTCCATTCTTCTTCTTTTATAGTAGGGAATCCTTTTGCTAAAAAAGACTGAAGTAATTCATTTTTTTTAGCTCCTAATTTTTCTTTTTCAGAAAAAGATTTTATATCATCAATTAAGCCCACTTTTTATCTGCTTCTTTAATTATATAATCGTATCCTTTCTCTTCCAATTCATGCGCTAATATTGCCCCTCCTGATTTAACAATTCTTCCATTATACAAGACATGAACAAAATCAGGAACAATATAATCTAACAGTCTTTGGTAGTGGGTAATAACAATGGTCGCATTGTCATTTGTTTTTAGTTTATTTACCCCATTAGCTACAATTCTGAGGGCATCAATATCTAATCCTGAATCTGTCTCGTCCAATATGGATAATTTTGGCTCTAACATAGCCATTTGAAAAATCTCATTTCTTTTTTTCTCTCCTCCAGAAAAACCCTCATTCATATTACGTGATAAGTACCCGTCTTTGATACTTAATAATTCCATTTTTTCACGCATCATTTTAAGTAGTTTTGGAGTAGGCATTGGCTCTAATCCCTTTGCTTTTCTTCTTTCATTAATTGATGTTTTTATAAAGTTGGAAACTGAAATTCCAGGAATTTCTACTGGATATTGAAAAGAAAGAAAGACTCCTTTATTAGCTCTTTCTTCAGGAGGAAGCTCCAGCAAGTCCTCTCCTTCAAAGCCAATTTCTCCCTCTGTAACTTCATAATCTTCTTTTCCAGCAATTATGGAAGCAAGGGTGCTTTTCCCGGATCCATTTGGCCCCATTATTGCATGTACTTCTCCGGCTTTGACTTCTAAGTTTACTCCATTAAGAATAAGAGTCTCCCCTATCCCTGCTTTTAAATTTGTTATTTTTATCATTTCTTTTATTTTTATCCTACTGACCCCTCAAGGCTGATTTCCAATAATTTTTTTGCTTCTACTGCAAATTCCATTGGCAGTTGATTTAGGACATCTTTACAATATCCATTTACAATTAGTGCAATTGCTTCTTCTGTGCCAATCCCTCTTTGATTACAATAAAATATTTGATCTTCACCAATTTTTGATGTAGTCGCTTCATGCTCTACTTTGGAGGAGTTGTTTTTTACTTCAATATAAGGGAAAGTATGTGACCCGCATTTATCTCCCATTAACAAAGAATCACATTGAGAGAAATTTCTGGAATTTGTAGCACCTTTTGCAATACGTACTAACCCTCTGTAATTTCCATCACTTTTTCCTGCTGATATTCCTTTTGCTATAATTGTACTCTTACTATTTTTTCCTAGATGAATCATTTTTGTTCCTGTGTCTGCTTGTTGACAGTTGTTTGTAACTGCAACTGAGAAAAATTCTCCAATAGAGTTATCTCCTTTTAAAATACAAGACGGATACTTCCAAGTTACTGCAGAACCCGTCTCTACTTGTGTCCAAGATATTTTTGCGTTTTTATGACAAATTCCTCTTTTAGTAACAAAGTTGAAAACCCCCCCAATACCTTCAGCATTTCCAGGATACCAGTTCTGTACAGTAGAATATTTAATATCAGCATCATCTAATGCAATAAGCTCTACAACTGCAGCATGTAATTGATTTTCATCACGCATTGGAGCGGTACACCCTTCCAAATAACTTACCTGACTTCCTTCATCTGCAATTAAAAGAGTTCTTTCAAATTGACCTGTTCCAGCTTCATTTATTCTAAAGTAAGTTGAAAGCTCCATTGGGCATTTTATTCCTTTTGGAATATAACAAAACGAGCCATCAGAAAATACTGCTGAGTTTAAAGCTGAGAAAAAGTTATCCCTTACAGGAACTACAGAGCCAAGATATTTTTTTACTAGTTCAGGGTGGTCTTGAATCGCATCAGAAATAGAACAGAAAATAATGCCCTTTTCAGCAAGTGTTTCTTTAAATGAAGTAGCTACAGATACAGAATCCATTACAATATCAACAGCAACATTAGCAAGTCTTTTTTGTTCTTCTAATGAGATTCCAAGTTTGTCAAAAGTTTTTTTCATTTCAGGGTCTAAATCATCTAAGCTATCCAATATAGGCTTTTGCTTGGGAGCAGAATAATATATTACATCTTGATAGTTTGGTTTCTTGTAGGAAACATTTGCCCAATCTGGCTCTTTCATTTCAAGCCAAGACTTATAAGCTGCTAATCGGTATTCTAACATCCATTCAGGCTCATTTTTCTTTGCAGAAATAATACGAACTACTTCTTCAGAAATCCCTTTTGGGATAGTATCTGATTCTATATCAGTTGTAAATCCGTATTTATATTCAGAAGAAGTTACATCATTTAGTAATTCCTCTTCAGTTTGCTTTTTTTTTCTACTCATTTGCTGAAATTTTTAAAGAGAAAAACTTTCTCCACATCCACAAGTTCTATTTGCATTTGGATTATTAAACACAAATCCCTTGCCATTTAATCCGTCAGAAAACTCTAATGTTGTTCCAATTAGGTATAAAAAACTCTTTTTGTTAACTAAAAGCTTGATACCATTGTTTTCAATCATTTCATCATCTTGATGCTTCTTGTTGTCAAAGTCTAATTTATAGCTTAGCCCTGAACAGCCACCACTTTCTACACCTACCCTTACAAATGATTTTGTTATATTGTCTTTATCTAGAAGATCAAGCAATCTTTGTTTGGCTGAGTCGCTAATAGTTATCATTGGATATATTATACTGTTATTCAATAGTGCAAATGTAATAAATTTCAGGATGTATTTATATATCTTTGTTCTATGAATATATTTAAAGATAAAAACTTAAACACTACTTCAATTGAAAGTTTAGGAGAGTTTGGCTTGATTAATCATCTAACAAAAAATGTTAAAATAAAAAATGAGAGTTCAATTTTTGGCATTGGTGATGATGCGGCTGTTATAGATATGGGGGATAAATATCAACTTGTAAGCACAGACTTATTAATTGAAGGAGTGCATTTTGATCTGGCTTATGCTCCATTAAAACATTTAGGCTATAAATCGGTAGCAGTAAATGTCTCTGATATATGTGCTATGAATGGAACTGCTAAGCAAATTACAATTGGGCTTGCAATAAGCAATCGTTTTACAGTTGAAGCTCTTGAAGAACTGTACGAGGGGGTTAAATTGGCTTGCGAACATTATGAGATAGATTTAGTGGGAGGCGACACAACCTCATCAACCTCTGGACTATTAATAAGCGTCACTATTTTAGGCGAAGTTGAAAAGAATAAAATCACCTATAGAAGCGGGGCCAACATTAATGATTTAGTAGTGTGTACTGGTGATTTAGGAGCAGCTTATTTAGGACTTCAGTTGTTAAATAGAGAGAATGAAATGTTTAAAGGCAATCCAAAAATGCAACCTGATTTAAGCGGAAATGATTATGTTCTTAGAAGGCAATTAAAACCAGAAGCGGGAACAAAATATATAAATATTTTAAATGACTTAGACATTGTTCCTACCGCTATGATTGATATCTCTGACGGACTTGCTTCTGAAGCCTTACATATTTCAAAATCTTCCAACGTTGGAATAACAATACATGAGGAAAAAATCCCAATAGATTACACCACCATGAATTTAGCTAATGATTTTAATATCAATCCTATAACGTGCGCTTTGAGTGGAGGAGAAGACTATGAATTATTATTTACAATTAGCCANGAACACTATGATAAGTTGAAAAAAGACGCTGATTTTACAATTATAGGATTTGTTACTGATATCTCGNANGGCAGTAATTTTATAGCAAANGATGGGAGTTCTCATCATTTAACTGCNCAGGGCTGGGATGCGATGAAAAACAGTTAGGACAGNAAGATCACAGTATGANATTAGAGATTAGTGGTAAAAANAATATTTTTTGACAGGNATTTATATACATATTCCTTATTGCAAGCAACGATGTACTTATTGTGATTTTTATTTCAAAATTTCACAAAAAGACAAGGGCTTAATGCTAAAAAGTATGCGCAAAGAGATTAAAGACAGAAAAGATGATCTTAAGAAAAAAGTTAGCAGCATCTATTTTGGAGGCGGGACGCCATCAATTTTAAGCATTTTGGAGATTAATAATTTTCTAAAGGATATTCACAGGTTTTATTTAGTTAATCCAGATGCTGAAATTACAATTGAGTGTAATCCTGATGATTTAACCGCTCGCACTCTTTTGTCATATAAAAAGATGGGGATTAATCGTCTCAGCATAGGAGTTCAATCTTTTGATGATACCGATTTAAAATTCATGAACAGATCTCACAATTCAAAAGAGGCTATAGAAAGTGTTGAGTTAGCTAAAGAAATTGGATTTAAAAACATTACTATTGATTTAATATATGGCCTGCCTAATCAAACGCTAAAAGACTGGCAAAGCAACCTTGAGATCATGTTTGATTTAGGGGTTCAACATTTTTCAGCATATTCATTAACTATTGAAGAGAAAACGGCACTATATCATTTAATTAAGAGCAAAAAAACAACTGTATTAGCAGATGAAAAAATAATTAAACAATTTAATCTACTACAAGCAAAAGCAGAAGAAAGAGGATTTATACACTATGAGATATCTAATTTTGCTAAAGAAGGATATTTTTCAAAGCATAATACCGCTTATTGGAAAGCAAATCATTATATAGGCATAGGCCCTTCCGCACATTCATACAATGGCAGTAGCAGGAGATGGAATACTTATTCAAACAAAAAGTATATATCAAATATAACTACAAACACCATTTATTTTAATCAGGAACATTTAAGCACAGAAGACCAGTATAATGAATACATTTTCACATCATTAAGAGCAATTTGGGGAGTAGATAGCAATGTAATAAAAGAACGACATGGATATGAATTTGAGGCGCATTTTTTAAAAGAGGCCGAAAAATGGAAAATTAAAGAATGTATTATTTCTAATTCGACTATTTATACGCTAACATCAAAAGGAAAAATAATTGCTGATTCAATTGCATCTGATTTATTTATTGTTTCTTCTTAGATTTTTCTCTTAAAATTCTTTCAAAATAAGACTCATATTGATCTATTACAAATGGCCAGTTATATAATTTTTCGATCTTCTTCAAGTTATTTAAAATAAACTCTTTTTTATATGATACTAAATCCTGCTTAAACAATTCTATTAATTCAGCTGAAGATGAAAAGTAAAACGCATTCTCTGCAAGTACTGACTTATTAAATTTATTATCATGAGCTACAATTAAAGCTTTAGCAGCCATTGCTTCTAATAATGCAGGGTTTGTCCCTCCTACTGAATGCCCATGTAAATAAAATTTAGAGTAATGACGAATATTGTCTAAATGTTTTTTGTTAAATATTCCTCCCAAAAATATAATTCCTTTATTTCGATATTTATCTTTAAGATAGGCCCCATATTTAGTAATATGATTCCCAACTACATAATAAGGGGCTTTATTATTACTTGAAATATATGCATCAAACATCATTTCTAAATTATTCTCAGGTTCCAATCTCGCAATTGATAAAAAATAACCTCCTCTTTTAATTATCCCATAATGATTTAAGCAAGTATCATCAGGAGCTAAACAATTAACGGATCCATATGCTATAAATTCTGATTTAATATTATACTCTTGCTGAATATACTGCTGAATAGCAAGATTGTCTGCAATTAAATAATCTGAATATTTAACTCCATACTTTTCTAATTTTTTAGTAAGCTTCTTAATTAACCTGCTCCATTTTGCTCTTTTCCATTCTAACCCATCTAAATTTGTGGCAACTATCTTCCCTCTATGATTGCAAAAAATAATTGACAATGCAGATGTTATCAGCCCTAGCTCAAGAATAATATCAAAATCTTTTCTAGCAGCATCCTTAAAGCATAAATAATCATAAAAAAAATTAGCAGCTGAATGACCTAAAATATTTTCAGGGCTAAATTTCTTGATTATTTTAACCCCTTTATATACATCATCTTTATAAGGGTGAAAATGTGGAGAGTAGATAGTCACATCATGACCCTTCTTTATTAATCCTGTAGATAAATACTCTGCGCATTGCTCAAACCCACCATAATTATTTGGGATGCCTCTAGTTCCTAAAATCGCAATTTTCATACTTTCTATTTATACATTTCAAAAATAATACTAATAGTTAGCATGAAAAATCAGTTTAGTTGTTTTAATAACGCCTGTTTTGATATTATTCCTACGTGCTTAAAAATCTCTTTGCCGTTCTTGAAAACCATGAACACAGGAACTCCTTGTATTTGATATTTTTTAATTAACTCTTGATGCTCATCAGCATCAATATATAGCACTTTTATATTTATATTTTCTTTTTGAATCTCTTTTATTACTGGCTTCATCTTCTTACAAGGAACACACCACTGTGTGCTAAAATTTACCAGCACAACTTCGTTTTTTTTTAACACATTATCTATTTCTGAAACAGTAAAATAAGGGGCTTCAGATCTTTCTTCTTGCTCTTCTTTTTTTGACTTTACAGATTCATAATTTTCAGAATCCCAAGCCCCCATTCCTCCAATCAAATTATAAATTTTGGCAAAACCTAATTCTTTCATCGCAATAGCGGCTTTAGAAGATCGCCCTCCACTTCTACAATACACATAAATTGGGATGTTCTTTCTGATAATAGTTAGTTTTTCAGAAAAGTCATCTTCATAAAAATTTATATTTGTTGCATCTTTAATATGACCAGAATGAAACTCTTGAGGGGTTCTTACATCAAGAATAATCCCATCTTCTTTTTTTATTAATAGCTGGAACCTTAAAGCATCTATATTTTCAATTATTTGAGAGCTTGTGTTATTACAAGAAATTAGAAAAATAGAACTTAATAGGTATGCAATTTTTTTCACCTAACAAAGATATTATTTTATATCATAGCTGGCAAAACAATTTATGGCAACTTCAGTAATAAGTAATATAATAGGAGACGCCTTCAAAAAGAGTTAACATAAAGCTGTTTAAATCTTACATGTAAATGTGATAAAGAAGGTGTTTTTTGCTCTATACTTGCAGTGTCGTAATACTTGTTTTGAGTTGTATATCTTTTAATGTTATACAACATAAAAAACCCCCACAACCCGTGGGGGTTTTTAGTATAGCAGCTATTAACTATACTTAGTGAGGCAATCTAACCCCTAGCAAAAATTCGTGAGAACCTGAATAGTAATTGCTAGTCAAAGAAGACGGCATACCATATGAATATCCGATATTAAATCGATCATTAATATTATATCCAAATAAGGCAGCCATAGAAGACAACTCATTGTTCATCTTATAATTTATTCCTGCCCAAATCAATTTTTTATATTCTGATTTAATCCCAAAATCAATTTGTGTTTTTGCCCCTACTACTGATTTTAAAAAGAAGCTTGGCTCAATAGATATTTGCGAATTAATATCATACGTGTAAGCACCTAAAATATAAATATGGCTTGCTAGTTTTCCATTTTGACTAGTAGTGTCATATATTCTTGCAAAATCATCATCCATTAATTTAAGCTCAGAGCTTAATA
>PCBP01000084.1 GCA_002730985.1 Flavobacteriales bacterium
AGAAAAAAATAAAAATTGGGAGCTTTTAGAGAAGGAAGCTATGTCTTCAATTGTCGACCAGAGAAGTCTAGAAGATAAAGATTCTAAAACATTTAAGGAATATCTTGGGCACTACTCCTCAAGTTAACCTCTCTTTGAGACTTTTAATTAAATTAAGAGAACTTTCTATCCTTTCTTTTATAAGTCTCTTGCCCATTAGGAAACCTTTTTGATGATTAATCGATTCTACATAACATTTGATTGTAAGATTATGTAACTAATATATAGTTTGAGACTATGATTAAACGAATAAAACTGTAAAATACTTTGATTTTATTACGAAAAATAGAAAACAGGTTCAGAAAACTAAGCAACATATGAAAACTATAATAATATTACTATTACTAATCACAACCCCATCTTCATTCGCACAGATGGATGATTCATCATTGCTTCAAAGCTTAACAGGCGGTATGCAAACAACAAAAGCTCAGTCAGATAAAGAAGATGAAACCTCAGAAGATAAAGCAAACCCAGAAACAGAAGAAAAGGCAGAGATTAATTTTGAAGATCCAAGCTATGGATATACAGGAGGCAAAAGTTTTAAAGTACCTCCACAATCTAAATTTTCAACTAAACCTCTCGCATACTTTGGATATGACTTTTTCATTGATGCACCAACAACATTTGCACAAGTAAAGAACACTCCTGTTCCTCCTGATTATGTTTTAGGCCCCAATGATAGGATCAAAGTTGTTTTATACGGCAGTTTTGAAACTTACACAGATGAGAGAATTTCCAGAGATGGAGATATTTTCATCCCAGAAATTGGACCAGTAATGGCAGCTGGATTAACCTTTAGACAATTCAAAGAAAGCTTGAATACAATAATTGAGAATCAATTAATAGGTACGCAAGCAAATATAACCCTAGGCTCACTCAGATCTATAGACATATTTGTTCTTGGAGAGGCACTACAACCTGGTATGTATAATATCAGTGCGCTTTCAACTTTAGTGAATGCGGTTATTAAAAGCGGAGGAATAGCTCCAACAGGCTCATTGAGAAACATACAGTTGAAACGAAATGGGAAAGTTGTTTCTAACTTTGATTTTTATGACTTGCTTTTAAAGGGCGACACAAGCAATGATGAAAGACTTATGCAGGGGGATGTAGTCTTTATCCCACCAATAACTAAAACTGTAGGCATATCAGGACAAATTGCCAGACCAGGTATATATGAATTAAATGATGATGAGACCCTAAAGGATCTCATAAATTTTGCAGGAAGTTTAAAGCCTAAAGCTGATTTGCTTTCAGTTGATCTTCAAAGAATAGAGCCACTAAATGACGGATATAACTTAATGCAAATTAATTTAAACAACGACCTTAAATTGAAGAATGGAGATGTTCTATCAATACATCCAGTAGCAGATAATTTGAAAAATGCCATTCTAGTGAGCGGTCATGCTAAACAACCAGGTTTCGCCGCCTTGATAGATGGAATGAGAATTGGTGAGTTATTATCTTCACAAGATGATTTGCTAGCTATGACGGATTTAAATTATGTTTTAGTCAAGCGTGAAGACAAGCAAACTAATGATATTCAATTTCTTCAAGTTGACTTAGAAGATGTTTTTCAGGATAAGCAGTCCGAATCTAATATCTTATTGTCTGAAAAAGATGAAATACTCTTACTACCAAGCCTTTTAACGCCTGACGTAATTACCACAAGGCTGATTGAAGACGATTACACTACGAACGAAAAAGGTGAGATTGTAATGGTAAATGAATGGAATTCATCAACATATTTAAGGAAGTCATTAATGCAAGAAGCGGTTAGTCTTGAAGAAACTAATTTAAATGTAGAGAGTGAATTTAGTGGTAGGTATAAGACCCAACCTACTGAGATTCAAGGAAAAGAGGGATCAATAATGAGGTACTACGAGTATTCAATTTATGATTACTGTTCGCTTCCAGAAGATATAGCTATTAGTACCATTGAATCATCTGGCTTTAGGGCCAAAAAATCAGTTCCACTAGAAGACCTGGGTGATATTAAGACTCCAAAAGATGTGCTTGATCTTCAGCAGGAAATTGAAAATGAAAGAGCGGCTAAATCAAATTCTTCTATTGCTGTTGACATTACTCTTTTCTGCAGAGAGCAGCTACTGAAGCCATTTGTAGAAATTATTCAACGTCAAATAGATGAAGACGGAGAGGAGGATGTTATATCAGTATATGGAAATGTTCATTTTCCAGGTGATTACCCGCTTACTAGTAATATGGATTTAGCCGATGCTATAAAAGCAGCAGGAGGGCAGAAAAATTCAACATATTCTTCAGAAATAGAGTTAAGTAGAAGTGATGTAACAGGCAAAAAGATATCTGTATATAACTCTGTAGCTTCTTATTCAGATACAAATTCCATGACCATGAAATTAAAGGAACGAGACATAGTTAATCTTAAGGAAATATCTAATGATATTAAGACAGTTGAAATTACTGGAGAGGTATTTTTTAAAGGCACTTACCCAATTTCTGAAAACCAGACAATCAATGAACTAATAATCAGGGCAGGTGGCTTAACAGAATACGCATCAGTTGATGCAGCAAGATTTATAAGGAAATCATTGCAAGAATCTGAAATGCAAAGACTAGAAAATGCTAGATCTGAACTCAAAAGGAAAATAGTGCTTTCTAGTCAGGCAGCTGGATTAGGAGAAAATCCTTTAAGTGGAGGAGCAATAAATCAACTAACCACACTTCTGACTGAAGATACTCCTCAAGATGAAGCTTTAGGAAGACTTGTTATTGACCTTGATGCCATTATGGGTGGTTCTGATCTAGATATTATTTTAGAAGATGGAGACAAGTTACATATACCTAAGGTCCAACAAACTATTTCAGTAATAGGAGAAGTATACGTACCAAATACTCACGTTTTTAAATCAAATCTTGGGATTAGTGATTATATAAATTTAAGTGGAGGGGCTAATGAATTTGCTGACAGTAATACTATTTATATAGTGAAATCTGACGGCAGCATTTTATCCCCTGATCAATTATCAAACAGTGGCTTTTTTAGGGCTAGTTCAAGTATTCTAGAAAACGGTGATACGATTGTTGTGCCTCTAACTGTCAAGCCATTCTCTGCGATAAGAGCGACCACTGAAGTGACTCAAATTATTTATCAGATGGCATTAGCAGCAGCTGCAGTTAATAGTTTTTAAGGTGCTCTTACACAAAGGTATATAACTTCTTATTGATTTCCTAGATTATTCGCACAATGATCCTTTAGCCAAAACTAGCATGAAAAAAGAAGACCTCATCTGGACCATAATATATACAAAAGCTAAACAAGAATTAAGAGCAAAGAGAAATCTTGAGAATCAAGGTTTTGAAGTATTTCTTCCTATTATTTCTATAGAAAAGCTTGCTGATAAATCAAGAAAAGAAAAGTTAGAGGTAATGTTCCCTAGGTATATCTTCATCAGATTAAATCAGGCTGAAGACTGGACAAGTATTCGCTCAACAATGGGAGTTAGCACTATAATTTTTTTTGGTCAAAAGATTGCACAAGTACCTAATCAACTCATTAGCTATTTAAAGTCAAAAACAGATCAAGCAGGTGTCTTTAAACAGAAGAGAATTGAACGTGATTTCAAGAGAGGAGAAAGAATAAAAATTAAGAAAGGCGCTTTTCAAGGAATGGAAGCCATATTCTTATCTAAAAGCAGTAAAGACCGAGTTAGATTATTGTTAAAATTTACAAATCAACTTACTGCAGCTCAACTGCCAGCCTCTGATGTTGGTAGGAAAGAAATTATCGAACCTTTTAGAATGTAATTTCATAAATATTCTTCTTGTTCATACACTGAACATATTGTATATTGGGTGCGTTCAAGTATGAACAGACTACTATATCTTAATAAAAAATGGGTTTTCTATATAAAAAAGCCCTGCGGTAGCCATATATAAATCTTATGACTAAGTCAGACATTGAATATAAAATTCTCAAGATCATCGAAGATGATCCTAACTTGACACAACGACAAATAGCTAAGTTAGTTGGAGTCAGTTTAGGCAAAACAAACTATCTAGTGCGTTCCTTGATTGATAAAGGATGGTTAAAAATAAACAATTTTAGACGATCTGATAATAAACTTGTTTATTTATATCATTTGACTCCCCAAGGCCTTATTAATAAATCAGTTCTTGCAGAAAGCTTTTTACGAAGGAAGTCAGAAGAGTATAATAGACTGAAGGAAGAGATTGAAATTCTTAAGAAGGAAATATGACGGATCTAAAAGAAACTAATGACCAAGATCAAGATCTTGATTTAAAAGAGATCTTATTAGTCTTGTTTGATTGTAGAAGGTTAATAGTTGCAGTCACCGGAACATTTATTATTGGTACTCTGATATATGCTATGAGTTTGCCTAACTTGTATCTTTCTGAGAGTTTAGTAGTTGCAATGAATGATAGTGGTGCCAGCAATAGAGCTTCTGCTAGTGTCGGCAGTCTAGTCAAGATGACCACAGGCATACAGCTCCAATCAGCGGGTAGTATGAGCACTGGAGAGGTTGCTGTAGCAACTGTAAAGTCAAGAGATTTCTTAAACCATTTAATATCGAACTTTGAATTTGTCTTACCAAATATAATTGCTTTTAGAAAGTTTGATGTAAAGACTCAATCTTCGGTTTTAGATTCAAAAATGTATGATGAGAAAACCAAGCAGTGGATATCAGGAAAGCTCACATACCTAGAGGTATACCCTCAATATCGAGGCATGGTAACAGCTGATTATGATATGAGCGCAGGAGTAATTTATTTAGCTGTTGAACATGAATCTCCTGTTTTTGCATATAATTTTCTTAATCTCATCATACAAGAAATAAATAGTCTTAGGCGGGAGAGAGATCTAGCAGAGTCTAAAAAAGCTCTTGATTATTTATATAAAGAATCTGGCTCAGGTAATATCAAAGCAATTGAAGATACGCTTAGCTCAATGATTACATCTCAATTGAATACTCAAATGATGGCGACAATAAAACCAGACTATTTGATACGTCCTTTTGATAAACCATTTATTCCGCTACAGAAGTCTGGTCCATTTAGGTCAATAATAATGATCATAGGGACATTATTGGGACTTATATTGTCATCAACTTTTGTAATAGCGCTTTATCTATCTACAGGAAAGAAAATAACTATATAATCTTTTTCTGACTAAAAAAGAATAGAAAGTAAACTTCCTCATTTTTTACACCAAATAACCATCTTATCAATATATAAAAATGTCTTTGAAAGGTATTAATCTTGGAATTGTAGGCCTAGGCTATGTTGGTTTACCATTAGCAGTAGAGTTTGGCTCTAAAATGGAGGTTATTGGCTATGATACTAACAAGGAAAGAATAGAAGAGCTTGAAATAGGTGAGGATAGAACGCTAGAGGTGTCTTCAGCAGTCCTTAGAGATGCGAGTAGCTTAATTTTCACTAATACATTAGAAGATTTATCTGAATGTAATTGCTTCATTATCACAGTCCCAACACCTATTGATGAAGAAAATAAGCCAGATTTTAACCCACTGCTTTCTGCAACTAAAGCAATAGGTAGCATTTTAAAAGTTAATGATCTTGTTATTTATGAGTCAACTGTATACCCGGGTGCTACAGAGGAAATTTGCATACCACTTCTTGAAGAAAATTCAAAACTGAAATTTAATAAGGATTTTTTTGTAGGTTATAGCCCAGAGAGAATTAATCCCGGAGATAAGGAGCATACCTTAAAAAATATAGTAAAAGTTACTTCAGGATCTACCCCAGAAACTGCTCAAATAGTAGATGATTTATATGGCAGTATCATAGATGCAGGAACTTATAGAGCCACTTCAATTAAAGTGGCAGAGGCAGCCAAGGTTATAGAAAATACTCAGCGAGATATCAATATTAGTTTAATCAATGAGTTGGCTCAAATTTTTCATAAACTTGATATAGATACTGAAGAAGTGCTATTAGCAGCAGGAACAAAATGGAACTTTCTTCCATTTAGGCCAGGATTAGTTGGAGGTCACTGCATAGGTGTCGACCCATATTATCTAACTTTCAAAGCAAAGGAAGTTGGTTATGACCCAGAGATTATTTTAGCAGGTAGAAAACTTAATGATTCAATGGCTGATTATGTTGGAGATCATTTAATTAGCGAAATGAGACAAAACGAAATAGAGGTGGAAGGCTCTAATATTCTGATTATGGGGCTGACTTTTAAAGAGAATTGCCCTGATTTAAGGAATACAAAAGTAGTTGATCTGGTAACTAAGCTCAGAAATGAAAAGGCTAATGTAGATTGTTATGATCCATGGGTTGATGTTACTGAAGCAGAACAAGAGTATAGAATTAAATGTATATCTAATCCTGAAATTGATAAATATGATGCTATTGTCCTAACAGTAGCCCATACAGTTTTTAAAGAAATGGGAGTTTCTAAAATTAGAAGCTTTGGTAAGAAAAAAAGCCTTATTTATGATCTAAAATACATATTTCCATCTGAATTCATAGATCTAAGGCTGTAGATCTTAAAATATAAACGTATGGATAAATACACACATCTACAAAAAAAATTAAAGAGCGAACAAGGTAAGTGGCTTGTTACTGGGGTGGCTGGTTTTATAGGAAGCAATCTTTTAGAAACGCTTCTCAAGCTTGAGCAAAATGTAATTGGTTTAGACAATTTTTCTACTGGACATAAAAAGAATCTTGAACTAATCAGAGCTAATATTAACGAAGAAAATTGGAAAAGGTTTGAATTTATAGAAGGCGATATATCTGACTTTAATACTTGTCTTCAAGTTACTAGAAATGTTGATTATGTTCTTCACCAAGCTGCTATAGGTTCCGTTCCAAGATCTATTGAGGATCCACTAACAACAAATAGGGCAAATATAGATGGGTTCATAAATATGTTACTTGCAGCAAAAGAATCCGAAGTTAAAAGTTTCGTCTACGCAGCTAGCAGCTCAACATATGGAGATCATCCAGCTCTTCCCAAGAAAGAAGAGAATATTGGCACTCCTTTATCGCCTTATGCAGTAACTAAATATGTTAATGAGCTATATGCAAATGTTTTTGATATTTCTTATGGATTCAAAACTATTGGACTAAGATATTTTAATGTTTTTGGGAAAAGACAAGATCCGAATGGAGCTTATGCAGCAGTTATACCAAGATGGATATCTGCCATGATAAAAAAAGATAAAGTCTTCATTAATGGTGACGGCGAAACAAGTAGAGATTTTTGTTTTATAGATAATGTCGTACAGGCTAACTTACTAGCTGCAAACGCTAGTGATTTTAAAAAACATGAAGTGTTTAATATTGCTGTGGGAGATAGAACCTCATTGAATCAACTATTCTCAGTAATCAAAAATACTCTTTCAGACCATGGAATATTATATTCTCATGATCCGATTTATAGGGATTTTCGCCCTGGGGATGTTAGGCACTCTCAAGCAGCTATAAATAAGGCAAAAAAACTATTAGGTTACCAACCTGACTTTATTCTCTCAGAGGGCATTTCCAAAGCTATGCCTTGGTATCTTCAGAATCAATAAAATCTAAAATCAATTTGTATGTTTTTAAATATTAGAGAGCTTTATTCACTCTTAACCAGAGACCAGCGTAATAAGCTATTTAGACTGCAATTTTTAGTCATTATTATGTCTATAGCAGAAGTCTCTAGCGTATTATCAATAGGTCCTTTTATGACTTTAATTGGGGATGTGAGCCAATTAGAAGGTAACGGTTTCTTGGCAGAGTGGTATAAAAATATGGGCTTTACAAATACCACTGATTTCCTATTCTTCATTGCTTGTTGTGTATTAGTAGTTCTTATAATTGCTACTGTTATCTCGATGTATACTATTTGGAGACTATCGATGTATGCCGCACAGATTGGTGCTGACTTGAGTTCTAGATTATATAGATATTACATGAGCCAACCTTGGTTATTTCATGCTGCGGGTAATAGCAATCAATTAACTAACAAGATAGCCCAGGAATGTGAAAGGGTGACATCAGGTATTATCACTCCATTAATGCAAATGAATGCAAAATTATTTATGGCAATAATTATGTGTTTAGCCATATTCATTTATAGTCCTATTGTTGCGATTATCGGAGCTTCTACTTTTTATATTACATACTTCTTTCTTTACAGAACAGTTAGAGAACGTCTGTCCAATAATGGAGAGGCAATAACAGAAGAGCAAGCCATAAGATTCAAATTAATGGGGGAAGGCTTTGGAGGAATAAAGGATTTATTAATTTTAGGTCGCCAGGCCTCTTTTAATAATAGATTTCTTGAGGCTAGCAAAGGATTTGCTTTTGCTAAAGGAAGAACCCAAGTTCTCGGGCAAGTTCCAAGATATGCTGTTGAGCTGATGGCATTTGGAGCAGTGATTTCTTTAATAATGTACTTATTAATTAAGCTTGAGGGTAACCTTGGTGCTATCCTACCAGTTCTTTCTATTTTCGTTTTAGCAGGATTTAAATTACTTCCTGCTTTCCAGCAAATATATTTTAGCCTTTCTCAAATTAGGGGAAATTTATCAGGCTTGAAAAGCATTAGGAATGATCTTTTAGCTAGTATCAATCAAATCAGCTTAAACTCTAAAGATAGAATCATCCATGACGAACACTTTTTTTCAAAAGGCTCTATAGAGCTACAAAACATTACTTTCAAATATCCTGAAACAAAAAAGCCAGCAGTTTTTGGATTAAACATAGAAATTCCCCACAATAAGATTATAGGGTTAGTTGGCTCTTCAGGTTCAGGGAAATCTACTGCTGTTGATATTTTACTAGGATTAATAACACCAGATAAAGGGAAGGTTTTAATTGATGGCAAGAGTTTATCGCAAAAGAATTTACGTTTATGGCAGGATAGCTTAGGTTTTGTTTCTCAAGTCATTTTTTTAGCTGATGCTAGCATAAGAGAGAATATTGCTTTTGGCATAAACCCAGAAAATATTGATGATAAAAGAATTAAAGATGCTTTGAAGTTGTCACATCTAGATGAGTTTGTTTCTGACTTACCTAATGGGATCGACACAAGGGTTGGGGAGAGAGGTGTACAGCTTTCTGGCGGACAAAGACAAAGAGTTGGTATTGCAAGAGCACTATATAATAATGCTGATGTTTTAATTTTTGACGAAGCAACCAGTGCTTTAGATAGTATTACTGAAAAACATATTATGGATGCAATTCATGATTTTTCAGGAAGAAAAACTATTGTTATGATTGCTCACAGAATAACTACAGTTGAACAGTGCGATATTATTTATTTAATTGAAGATGGAGAAGTTGCAGATCAAGGAAACTATATTGATCTATCATCTAGGAATAAAACCTTTAGAAAAATGGCAAAAAAATTATAAATATTCACATGAATTTTATATGGGTCAATTATGAACACAGATAAATTTTTAGTTTCTCAGGATGCTACATTGAGAAGTGCTCTCTCACTTATCGAGAATAATAATCATGGAATAATTCTTACTTTTGATTCTTCAAATAAAGTGACTGGACTGGTAACAGATGGAGACATTAGACGTTATTTATTAAAGGAAGATACATCTCTTGATGATCCAATAAGTCTCTGTTCCAATAAAGATTTCTTGTGGGAAGATCCTTCTACATCTAGAGAATTACTTTTAAAAAAGCTTGATCATAGGATTAGAGTTTTACCGTTACTAGATAAGAATAGAAAACTAATTAATATTGTAAGTAGAGATTATTTGCCAATTCAACAAGAACAAGCTGTTTTTGCGAGAGCAAAATCACCAGTTAGAATAAGTTTTGGAGGGGGCGGATCTGATCTAACACACTATTTTTCTGCTGATATAGGTGCAGTTATAAATACAACTGTTTCAATCTATAGCCACGCTACATTGAGGATTAGACAGGATGAAAAAATTGTTATTAATTCATTAGATTTAAAGAAAAGTCTTACAGCCAAGAATCTAAAAGATGCTATCAAGCCACAGGAAAAGTTTGGTCTAATTCAAGCTTTGCTTAAAACAATAAGTCCAGATTTTGGTTTTGAACTGGATGTAAACTCTGACTTTCCTATAGGATCTGGGCTTGGAGGTTCAGCAGTTGTAGCTGCTGCTATATTGGGGTGCTTTAATCAATTTAGACAAGACAGATGGGATCATCATGAGCTAGCTGAACTCGCATATCAAGCTGAAAGACTTTACCACGGTATTGAGGGCGGTTGGCAAGATCAATATGCAACAGTTTTTGGGGGCTTTAATTTTATGGAATTCAAAATGGATCAGAATGTTGTCCATCCTTTAAGAATTCATGACGATATCTTACTAGAACTAGAGGAAAGTTTGATACTTTGTAATACAGGTATTTCTCATAACTCTGGTTCAATACATAAGAATCAGAGGCATGAGATGAAACAGAAAGAAATTAAAAAGCATGTTCAGGCAAATGTAGCATTATGCTTTGAGATGCGAAATCAATTGTTGAGAGGGGAGTTATTGCGTTTTGGCAATTCGCTTAATAAAGCATGGAATAATAAAAAGAAACTTAGTAGTGAAATTTCGAATAATGATTTGGATTTAATATATGAAAATGCTCTAAAACATGGTGCTATAGGCGGAAAGCTACTTGGAGCAGGTGGAGGTGGTTTCTATATATTTTATACCCCTCCTTCATCAAAACATGAACTTATAGAGTTTCTAAATGAATCTCAATTAGAGATAAGGCCATTCAGATTTGAGAAAGAAGGCCTTAGGTCATGGACAGTCAGGGAATCTAAGAACTAACTAAAAATGAAAGATACTATCAAAATTGGTGATCATATTATTGGATCAGAGAGGGCGTTCGTTATTGCTGAGATCGGTAATAATCACAATGGCTCATTTGATAGAGCAATCCAAATGATTGATCAGGCAGTAGAAATGCAAGCAGATTGTGTAAAGTTTCAAATGAGACATTTAGATCAACTATATCGAAAAAAATCTATAAAAAAATCAGGAGAAGACTTAGGCACAGAATATGTACTGGATCTATTAAGGAAGTTTGAGCTAACAGTCGGTGAGCAAGAAAAATTATCAGATTATTGCAAAGAAAAGGGAATATTATATTTATGCACCCCATGGGATATTAAAAGTGCCAAGATTTTAGAGACATTTAATGTACCTGCATATAAGGTTGCCTCAGCAGATTTAACCAACATACCGCTATTGGAATTTTTAGTAAAAACTAAGAAGCCATTGATTCTATCAACAGGAATGAGTACTAGCGAAGAAGTTGTATATACAGCAGATATTCTTTCTCAGAAAGGCGCTGAATTTGTTTTATTACATTGCAATAGCACTTATCCAGCTCCACTCCATGATATTAATTTAAATTGGATGCATGAATTAAGAAAAATACATCCCCTAGTTGGATATTCTGGCCATGAAAGAGGAACAAATGTTACATTGGCAGCATCTACACTCGGCGCATGCATCATTGAAAGGCATTTCACTTTAGATAGAAATATGGAAGGACCAGACCATGCAGCAAGCTTAACTTCTAATGAGTTTCAGCTAATGATTTCTGGAATAAGAGAAATAGAGGAGAGTAAGGGAAGTGGTGGAATAAGAGAATTATCTCAAGGTGAAATGATTAATAGGGAAAACTTAGGGAAAAGCTTAGTTGCCTCAAGAAATCTTAAGAAGGGTGATATTTTAAATGAGAATGATATCAAAGTGCTTAGCCCTGGACAGGGATTGTCACCACAAAAATATAATGATTTATTAGGTCGGACCTTAAATCATAATATGGATGAAGAAGATTTTTTCTATCCCTCCGATCTTTCTGACCATTTAATAGAGCCAAGGGCCTATGAATTTGATAGACCTTGGGGTGTCCCAGTCCGGTACCATGATTTTAATGAATACAATAAAAAAATTAAACCTGATGTTTGGGAATTTCACTTATCTTACTCTGATATGGAGCTGAATTTATCAGATTATTTCAAGGAAGATTTTGAAGCAGATTTTGTTGTTCATGCACCAGAGTTATTTTCTGGAAGCCATTTAATGGATTTAGCGACTCCTGATAAATCTTATAGAGAGATATCCTTGAGAGAAACACAGAAAGTTATAGATATTACAAGAAAACTGAAGAAATATTTTCCTCAAACAAAAAGGCCAATGATAGTTGCTAACATTGGAGGATTCACTATGGACTCAATCTTACCAGAAAAAATCATATCTAGTTATTATCAGCAATTCTCAGAAAGCCTAAAGGAATTAGATTTAGAGGGTGTTGAATTAATTCCACAGACTATGGCTCCTTTCCCTTGGCATTTTGGAGGCCAGAGATATCAAAATATATTTGTGAGAATAGAAGAAATAATAGAATGGGCTGAGAAACTTAAACTAAGAATGTGTTTTGATGTTTCTCATACACAGTTAACATGTAATCACTATAAATTGGATTTTTATGACTTTGCTGAGAAGATAGCTCCCTATACAGCACATCTGCATTTGGGAGATGCCAAAGGTCTCAATGGTGAAGGACTCCAAGTAGGTGAGGGTGAAATTAATTTTGACCGTCTTGGTTCAATATTAAAGGAGGGCTGTCCTAGTGCTTCATTTATTCCAGAAATATGGCAAGGCCATAAGAACGGAGGAGAGGGTTTTTGGATAGCAATGGAAAAATTGGAGGGGAAAATTTGATGTTTATAGAAAGAATTAAAAAAGATATTGAGGAATCTGCAGCAGTAAAAAACCTTATTCTCAATGATATGCCCACTATAGGTTTGATTAATGAAATAGCTGAAGAATGTATCAATACTTTAAATAAAGGCGGCAAAGTTATTTTTTGTGGTAATGGAGGAAGTTTTGCAGATGCTCAGCATTTATCAGCAGAATTTACAGGAAAATACGCATTTGATCGAGGAGCATTGGCTTCTATTGCCCTAGGAACAAATAGCTCTTCTCTGTCAGCAATAGGAAATGATTATGGTTATGAGAATGTTTTTTCTAGGGAAATTGAGGCAGTTGCTAAATCAGAGGATATTTTGATTGGAATAACAACAAGTGGTAACAGTAAAAATATCCTAAAGGCGGTTGAAGTAGCAAAATCTATGAATATTACGACCTATATCTTTACGGGGAATTCAGGCGGAGAGATACAGTCAAAAGTTAAATGCCTAAATGTACCATCTGAAATAACAGCTAGAATTCAAGAATGTCATATTATGATCGGTCAAATTATTTGTGGAATAGTAGAAGCAGAACTTTTCAAAGAAAGTTAATATGAAAAATATTATTGCCGTTATTCCAGCTAGGTCGGGCTCAAAGGGTGTTCGCGATAAAAATATTAAAGAGATTCTGGGGAGACCATTAATAGCTTACTCTATTAAAGCTGCGAAGCAGTCAAAATTAATAGATAGGGTCATTGTTTCAACTAATTCTAGAATGTATGCGGATAAAGCTATTAGTTTTGGTGCAGAAGCTCCTTTTCTAAGGCCTGAAGAAATCTCTCAAGATGACTCAACAGATATTGAGTTTTTCCAACACCTAATTTCTTGGATGAAAGAAAATGAAGAATATATTCCTGATTATTTTGTTCATTTAAGACCAACAACACCATTAAGAGATCCAAAAATTATAGATGATGCAATATCTAGGTTTATTGATAGTAACTTTACATCACTTAGATCAGTTCATAAGATGAGTGAATCTGCATATAAGGCCTTTGAGATTGAAGATATGGTTTTACATAGAATTTTCAATAAGGGGACTGACCTAGATGAGAGTAATTATGCTAGACAGTCCTATCCAAACACTTACGATGCAAATGGATATGTTGATATTGTTCGGTCTAAGTTAATTATTGAGAGGAATCTACTTCATGGCGACAACGTTCTTCCATATATCACAGAGTCTTCGAGCGAAATAGATGAAAAAGGCGATATTGAAAAAGTTCAATACATGTTAGAGAAAAATATTAACAATATAAATGAGTTATTTAAAAATGAATGATTATTCATGCTTGAAAGGGAAAACCGCATTTATAACCGGCGCAACTGGAGCGATTGGAGGAGAAATAGCTCAATCA
>PCBP01000085.1 GCA_002730985.1 Flavobacteriales bacterium
GCTATTCATTTTAGTTTTGCTCAAAAGTGCGGAACTTATGAGGGTTCTCTAGAGGAAAACATTCAAGAGTATCCTGATTTCTATCAGGGCTTAGAGGGTAAAAATAATGAGCTTAAATTACAACATGATAAGGCTCTAAGTAGGTTGAAAAATTTTAAAACCGAAAATGGCATAAAGATCATCCCAGTTGTTGTCCATGTTATTCATGATTTGGGTAATGAAAATATTTCTGACGCATCGATTCAAGGTGCAATTGACATTCTAAATGCGAATATTAATGGTCAGGCTGCTAATTTCTTAAGCCAGACACCACCTGTTTTTGCTGCTGTGAGGGGCGATGCTAAATTAGAATTTAGACTGGCTAAACTTGATCCATTGGGCAATCCCACTACAGGAATTAATCGAGTTAGATCCACATTAACTGATCAGCCAGATCCAAGAGATGCAGTAAAGGCATTGAGTTATTGGAATTCATATGAATATTTTAATATTTGGACGGTTAAGAGATTTCTACCACAAGATGATGGCAATACTTTGTTAGGATATGCACAATTTCCTGATACACGTAGTATGTCAACTGATGGTGTCGTATTGTTATCTAGTCAGATGGTAAGTGGAGGGACTTTAACTCATGAGACTGGACATTGGCTTGGATTAAGACATACATGGGGCGATGCTACTTGTGGAGATGATGGGGTCAAAGATACACCCCCAGCGAGAGGCCCTAACTATGGCATAAATCTGTCAGATTTCCCATATCATGCTGGCTTAGCACCACCACCACCAATTACAGGTGTATGGGGATGTATAGCAGACTCGCTAAATCCAGCTGGAGAGATGTTTGTAAATTATATGGATTATTCTAATGATGCTGCTGTTACTATGTTCACCTTGGATCAGAACGCCATTATGGATTTTACTTTAGATGGGGCTTATGATGAAACAACAGGAGCGTCTGGAATAGGATTTAGAGAGTATATGTGGTCAGAAGAGAATGTTGTTGCAACAGGTACGTCTGATGGTTTTAAAGTACCAACTTGTACCCAGGAAGCTACTTTTGTTGTAATGAATGGTGCTGCTTCTCTTTGTCAAGGGGAAGCGCTTTTGCTTAAAGGAAATCAGACTATGTTTGGGCCTAATAATGTTTCTTCTTTTGTTTGGGATTTTGGAGATGGAACTAGTGATAATTCAAATAGTAATTTCTTGTCACATACATATAATTCAGTTGGTTCTTATGATGTAACTTTAACAGTGGTATATGATGAGACTACAGAAGCAAGAGCTTCAAGTCTATCAGATCTAGATCTAGTTACAGCATCTTCATATGACTCTATAGTAGAAAACTTAATAGTTCAAGGTACGGAGGCAGAGTTAATGAATTTAGGAGCTTCAAACATTTCCTTGTATCTTGATGATGGAGGTTATAGTGTAGGATCTTATTGGAAAAGAAATCAATTTACTGTTGATAGTCTTGTAGGGGCTTCTTATGTTGACACTTTTCAAGTTCATAAGATTGAAGATGAATTAGTTATATATTTGAGTGATAATATCTCAGCACCTGATACTGTCTTTACAAATTCTGATAATACAGAGTATTATGTAATAAATGGGGATAATTTAACAACTCAGGATCTAAATACACTTCAAACTTCTGAATATAATGCTGATTCTTCTTTAATCTTTACTGCAGATTATTACGTAGACTATCTAGATTCAATTATTGACTATAATTTTTATTATGATACTACGATTATAGATATTCTAACATTTATTGATAGTACTTACCTTACTGCATCAGATTCTTCTTTATTAAGTGGTGCTGATTCTTTATGGAGTATAGATGGGCTATTAAATTCATCTGATTCTATAAGAATCTACTTTGGCCAGTTTAATATAGCTTCAACTATTACAATCTCGATCAATACTGATACCGCTTCATTATCTGCTTCTGATTCATTAATGTTCAATGATGCTGATAGTACATGGAGTGTTAATGCATTTGTTGGCTGGGTCGATACAGTTCGAACTTTTTATGGTTCACATTATTATACTAGATATAATGGATACTATGTCGACACATTATTCTATAGAGGTGATTTAGAGAAAGTTACTTATGTAGCTTACTATGAGAATACTTGTACTAGTTCTGTCACTAAAGAAGATTTTGTAACTGTAAATAGTACAACAGCATCCTCTAATTCATCTTCTTATTCATATAGTTTTGAGAGTGAGTCTGATTTAAATGGAGATTGGATATTAAGTCAATCAACAAATATTGAGAGTCAGTGGGGCTTTTCTGCTGGGGAGAATACAAGCTGGCAATGGGAGAGTGGGATAGCTGTTGATGGGTCTTCATCAATAAAAGTTGATGCTGAGAATATGTTGATTGGAGTGTCAACAGAAATAATATCTAAAGCTTATGATTTAAGTGCTTTTACAAATCCTGCAATTAAGTTTTCATGGTCTGGAGCTTCTGTAAACACATTTCCAGTTAATGAACTTGTAGTTACTTATTCAGATGACTGTGGTGAATCATGGAAATCATTAGGTACAATTGGAGCAGTTGATGCATCTAATGCTGGACTTTATACTACTAGCTTTAAGCCAAATGCTTCTCAATGGAATGATATTGTAATGACAAAAACACAACTAAAGGATGCAAACATTAGATTTAAGTTTGAGTATGTTGTAAATGGAAATTCTAATAATTTTTATTTAGATCATATTCAGATTGGTGAACAGACTTCTCTAATGATTTCTGAGAGTTCTACTAATTCAAAACTTTCCGTATTTCCTAATCCAGCTCAAGCTAATGTAACAATTGTTTTAGATAATATTGCTGATAAAAATGTAGAAGTTACTTTAATTAACATTCTGGGTGCGGAGGTTGCTCGATTATTTTCAGGTACGGTTGTAAGTAAGTATCAAGAGGTTCCTACTGATTTAACTGGATTTGAGAAAGGAGTATATTTTGTAAAAGTGCTCCATGAGGGAGATGTAATTATGACAGATAAGTTAATTATTGAGTAATTGTGAGAATAAAAGATTGAAGAGAAGCCATCATTTTAGATGGCTTTTTTTTATTTCTGGTATTTTTTCAATTGAAGAACTCCATTTTTAAGAATCGCATATGTATTGTGAGTAACCCAGTCACCAAGATTGAAATATGTTGCTTGTTCATCAATCTTTAATTCTAGTGGGATATGTCTATGCCCAAAGATATAATAATCATTGGGTCTGATTTTTTGTTGCTCCTTGCAATAACCAAATAGTTTTTCTTCTTTTTGAGAGATAAATGGCGCCTCATGATTTTTTCGACTTCTCTTACTCCATGCATGCGCTAGTGAAATAGCCAAATTTGGATGTAAACGAGCAAATATCCACTGACAGGTTTTAGAAGCAAATATCTTTCTTGTAAATTTATAGAGATGATCTCCTTTTCCTAAGCCATCTCCATGACCAATAAAAATTTTTTTCTTTTCTACTTCTATAATTGTTGGTTTATGATGGATTGTAATTCCTATTTCTTTTTCAAGATAGTCACGCATCCATAGATCATGATTTCCCCCAAAGAGATGTATTTGCACTCCATTATCAGCAAGTGCAGCTAATTTCCCAAGTAATCTGACAAATCCTTTTGGTATAACCTTTTTATATTCGAACCAGAAATCAAATATGTCTCCTAATAGATATATTGCTATTGCATCTTGCTCAATTTTGTTAAGCCAGCTTACAATCAGCTTTTCTCTCTGGTGACTCTCTTCTATATTAGGGCTTCCTAAATGGAAGTCAGAAGCAAAATATATTTTGTCTTTTTTCAAAGTTATTTTTCTAGTTCAGTTTTCAATAATTTATTTGTAATTTTAGGATCAGCCTGTCCTTTTGATAGTTTCATTACCTCTCCCATGAATAAACCAATAAGCCCTTTCTTTCCAGCCTTATATTCTACTACTTTATCTGGATATTTCATAATAGCTTGTTTAATATAATCACTTAGAGCATCACTATTACTTTCTTGTACCCATTTATTATCTACTGCTATTTTATCTGCTAAATCATCTGTTTCTAGCATCTTAGGGAAGACTTTAGATGTAGCTATTGTATTACTTATTTTTCCGTCATCAACAAATCTAATTAAACTTGCTAATTGCTTAGGGGAGATGCTAAAATCATTAATATTAACGGCGTTTTCTTTTAGGTATGACTTAATACTTCCATTAACAAAATTGGCAGCAGACTTGTAGTTTTTTGTAAAGTTACATAACTCATTATAGTAAAGCGCGATTCCTTTCTCATCCACTAAAATATTAGCATCATATTGGGACAAACCAAATTCTTTTGTGAATTTTAAGAATAGTGTGTTTGGGAGAGGGGGTAATTTTTGTTTCAGATTAGCAATATATTTTTCAGTAATAATTATGGGTTGTAGATCTGGTTCTGGAAAGTATCTATAGTCATTTGCTTCTTCTTTGTGACGCATAGCAATAGTCGTATTGTTGGCAGCATTAAAACTTCTTGTCTCATGAGCAACTTCTTTCCCCTCTTCTAGTATCTTGATCTGTCTTTCTATTTCAAATTCAATAGCTCGTTTAATATTTCTGCTTGAATTCATGTTCTTCACTTCTACTTTCGTGCCAAATTTTCTTGCACCTTTTAGCATTACTGATACATTTGCATCACATCTTAATGAGCCCTCCTCCATATTGCCATCACAAATATCCAGGTAACGTACTAATTTTTTTACTTCATTTATATACTGGTAAGCTTCATTAGAAGTTTTGATGTCAGGTTCTGAAACAATTTCTACTAGAGGTACTCCAGCTCTATTTAAGTCAATAAGTGTATGAAAAGGATCCAAATCGTGTATGGACTTCCCAGCATCTTCTTCCATATGGATTCGGGTAATATTTATATTTTTATCATTGCCTTCATTGTCTTTTATCAATATAGATCCTCCATTGCAGATTGGAGTTTTATCTTGTGTTATTTGATAGCCTTTTGGTAAGTCAGCATAAAAATAATTTTTACGAGCATATTCATTTCTTTTTCTGATCTTCGAACCAACCGCAATTCCTAATTTAACTGCATACTCAATAACTTTGGAGTTACTTCTAGGGAGGGTTCCAGGATGTCCTAGAGAGATTGTCGATGTCTTTGTATTTGGTTTAGCTCCATATACATTTTCATCAGAAGAATATGCTTTAGTTTTGGTAAGTAGTTGAGCATGAACTTCAAGTCCAATTACAGCTTCATATTTTTCGTAACTATTCACTATCTAAAAATTACTTTTCCTGACTTTATATTTTTCCCATCTTGATTAATAGAGTAAAAATACAAACCATTAGCTAATTTGTCTCTAAAAATAGTGTTCTGATTCTTACTTAATATTTCTTCTTTTACCTTAACTCCTGAACTATTGTAGATTATGATTTTTTCTGCCTCTGAATTAATTGAAAAACTGTTTGTTGTTGGATTAGGGTATATGTTATTCTCAGCACTACCTTCGAAGGCATATGTTGTGCTCAGATTAAGATCAATAATATATAGTCCAGTTTGCATATCTGAAACAATAATGTTTCCAGATGGCAAATAAGGATAAACGCCCCAAGCTCCTTTGTATGAACTGTGATTATTTGGAGAATAGGTGTCATATTTCCAAATTTGAATAGGGTTACTCGGATTGGAGATATCAAAGACTCGCAAACCATCATGATAATACGGTATATATGCTAGATTGTCTTTTATTATGCCATTATGAGCCATTGAATTCGGATCAACTCCTGAGTTGAAAGTTGAAAGAACTGAGATGTTATTAAAGTCACTTACATCTAGTATCTTCACATCATAGCCGTGATTTTCATCTTGCATTATATATGTTTTGCCATCATCAGATAACCAACCAGAATGATTATAACCGGCGTCTGGGTATGTAGTTAATACTCCTAAATTAATATAGGCAGGGGAAGGAGGTGTAGGCCAGTCTAGAGGCGAGAAATCAATAATTCTAAATCCATCATTTCCGCAATTGAGATAAGCTGTGTCATTACGAACATAAGCATCATGTACATGCCCTACATCATTATAATTCATTAAAAGAACAGGATTAATAGGATCGATCAGGCTATAAATATTCATTGCGTTATTTGATGCGCATGCATAAAGTTTGGCTGTCGCAGTATCAATAAAAATATTGTGCGCCCTAGTAAATAATATATCTGAATCGTAGACTGTATTTACTGAGTTAGGTAGGTTGGTAATATCAATAATTTGCAGTGTACTTGAACTTCCTTCATCACAAACTATATACAAGTATCCTGAAAAATCATGATAATCTCTATGTATTACTCCTCCCCCGGTATATCCTCCTGGAACAAACGCTACCTCAGAGCTATTTATTGGATCAGTCACATCAAAGAAATGAGTCCCAGCAGTAGAGCCAATTATTGCAAATTCTCGATCATTTACTACTAACCCCCAACATTCATTATATGTATTGTTATATGCCCATGAACCCACTAGAGTAGTGTCCTGCCAATTATATAGAAGAGTCGCTGTTTGTTGAGCTTGAGTATTATTTAGGATAAAAGCGATAGCTAGGATAGATAATATTCTTTTTATTATATGCATGTGATTAGGTTTTGAATAATCAATGTAAGTTTAGGTTCAGCTATTGCCGCTACTTTTTGTATCTCTGAGTGACTTACTTCTTGTATTTTTCCCGTGACTCCTAGATCAGTAATTACTGAGATTGCAAAACAGGGGATACCCATATGTCGGGCCACAATTACTTCTGGAGCAGTTGACATGCCGACTGTATCACCACCAATAATTCGCATATATTTATATTCTGCAGGAGTTTCTAATGTAGGCCCTGTAAGTGCTACATAAACACCTTTCTGAACAGAAATATTATTATTTTTCGCAATGTTTTCGGCTTTTGTAATTAGATCTTTGCAATAAGGCTCACTCATATCAGGAAATCTTGGTCCAAGTTCAGGTATGTTATTCCCAATTAATGGGTTAGGGATTAAGTTAATATGGTCGTTTAATATCATTAGATCCCCTATTGCATAATCAGGATTTACTCCACCACTAGCATTTGACACAATTAAGTTTTTAATCCCTAGAAGTTTCATTACTCTGACAGGAAAGGTTACTTCTTCCATAGTATATCCTTCATAAAAATGAAAGCGACCTTGCATAGTTATCACTTTTTTGCCTCCTAAGTTTCCAAATATTAATCTTCCTGAATGTCCCTCAACAGTTGATATAGGAAAATGAGGAATGTCTTTATATGATATTGAATGTTCAATCTCTATCTCATCTACTAATTTTCCTAGTCCGGTTCCTAAGATAATGCCAAATTGTGGATCAAAATTTGTTCTTTCTTGTAGAAATGCAGCTGATTCTTTAATTGCTTTTAACATAATCAAATAGTTGTTTTTCAAATATATCCTTATTATTTATTACTATATTAATAGGTATGTAATATACATTCTCTTGTTTGAAGTCAGTTAAAAATCTCCTTAATTTAGTAGCGTCTTTTTCGGTGGTCAAGATAAGTTTTTTTATGCTTTCATTTTGCCTATGCAGTGACAAGATATTCTCAATATCTTTTGATGTGTAATTATGATGATCAGCAAACTTTATTAGGTTGACTTCTCTACCTTGTTCTTGTAAATGTTTTACTAATGGGGTTGAATTTTCGATACCACTTACTAGCGTAATGCTATATTCTTGTTCGTTTTCTAATTTCGAGTTGTTTTTAATACACTTGTACCTTTGGTATTTAATTGATGAAAAATATCCTTTTTGATGTGATTCTAGATTTAGGCTCTTAGTCATCTCCTTTCTTTCTTTGGAGTTTGTGTTGCTTGGGGTTTTGCTTACTATAATAATATCTGCTCTAGTGGCTTGATTTATAGGCTCCCTTAGTGTTCCTAGAGGCGCTAGATTGTCTTTTATGAATGGCTTGTGAAATGGTGTTACTATAATATTTAGTCCAGCCGCTATTTTTCTATGCTGAAAGCCGTCATCTAGTAAAATCACACTCGTCTCTGGGTGGTCAGATAGAATTTTTGTAACTGCAATGTTTCTATTGCCATTTACTGCTACTATACAATTAGGGTTATTTAGTTTCAGTTGTAATGGCTCATCACCAATATCAGATGCAGTGCTATTTAACTCTATATAATGAAATCCTGATAGTCTCCTTCTATATCCTCTGCTAAGTATAGAAACTTTATGGCTCTGGGATAATACTTTAGCAATGTAATTGACGTGTGGTGTTTTTCCACTCCCACCTAATGAAAGATTTCCAACACAGATGATAGGAATTTTATGTGTTTTTGACTCCATAATACCGTAATCAAAAAGGAAATTTCTAATGGTAGTGATTATCCCATAAATAATTGAAAGTGGATATAAAATCAAACGCATAAGGCAAAGATAGTATTTTGATGTCAAAGACTTTTGTATTTTTGAAAAATGAAAATAAAAGAAATAACTAATTATTTAGAAGAGATTGCACCTCTTTCATACCAAGAGAAATATGATAACTGTGGCTTAATAGTTGGAGATAAAGATGCTGATTTAAAAGCAGTTCTTATAACTCTTGATTGTACTGAGGCTATAGTTGATGAGGCAATAGATACAGGTTGTAATCTTATTGTAGCCCATCATCCTGTTATTTTTACTGGGCTAAAGAAGTTGAATGGCAGTAATTATATTGAGAGAACTGTTATAAGAGCAATAAGAAACAATATTGCTATCTATGCAATTCATACTAATTTAGATAATCTACATAATGGTGTTAGTGCTAAAATTGCAGATAGATTAGGTCTGATAAATTGTAAAATCCTTGCTCCTAAGTATGAAGAATGTAATTCTAATGTAGGTTCTGGTATAGTAGGGGAATTAGCTGAGTCGGTTGAAAGCAAGACGTTTATGGAAAGATTGAAAACTACTATGAAAACTGATTGTGTGAGGTATACATCACTAGTTAGAAGCACTATTAGGAAGGTTGCTGTATGTGGAGGGAGTGGCAGCTTTTTACTTAGTAATGTAAAGACCTTAGGTGTTGATATCTATATCTCCGCTGATTTTAAATATCATGATTTTTTTGATGCTGACACTAATTTTATTATTGCTGATATAGGTCACTATGAAAGTGAGCAGTTTACAAAGGACTTGATTTATGATTTGCTTACCAAAAATTTTACTAAATTTGCCATCCGATTATCAAAAGTAAATACGAATCCGATAAAGTACCTATAAATGGCAAAAAAAGGAAAAAAAAACACAGGAACAGTAGAAGATCAATTAAAAGCATTGCATCAACTTCAGGTTTTTGACACTAAAATTGATAAGATTAGAATTGTGAGAGGAGAGTTGCCTCTAGAGATTGAGGATTTAGAGGATTTAATTGCAGGATTACATATAAGGTTAGAGAAATTTGAGAGTGAATTAGAAGCAATAAATGAGAATATTCTTGCTAATAAGAATACTGTTTCTTTAGCTACTGCTGCTATCAAAAAGTACGAGACTCAGCTTAAAGAGATTAAAAATAATCGTGAGTTTACTTCGTTAACTAAGGAGGTAGAGTATCAAAATTTAGAAATTCAGCTTGCAGAAAAGAAAGCTATCCAGAATAAGGCAAATGTTATTCACAAAACAGAAATAATTGATGCATGTAAAGAGCAGATTTCTGAAAGAGAGGAAGAATTAAAGTTAAAATCAACTGAGCTTAATGAAATCATTGCTGAGACTGAAAAAGAAGAAAAATCATTAATGGCTGATTCTTTGAAGGCAGAGAAGGTAATTGAAGAAAGATTATTAACTGCTTATAAAAGAATTAGATCAAAAGTAGCAAATGGTTTGGCTGTTGTATCTGTTGAGCGTGAAGCATGTGGAGGTTGTTTTAGTCAGATTCCACCACAAAGACAATTGGATATACAAATGCACAAAAGAGTGATTGTTTGTGAACATTGTGGTAGAGTTATGGTTGATGCTAATATTTTTGAATCACAAAACGCATAATTACTAGAGGGTTTAATTGCAAGGGATTTCATATTTTTGGGATCCCTTTTTTTATGTAATGAAAAAACTTACTTTCATCTCTTTATTCCTTAACCAATTGGTTTTTGCATCATTTGATATGAATCTTAATATGCAAAATTCTTATTCTCACATAATAAAATTGGAATTTGAGGAGGCAATGATTTTGTTAGATAAGGAGCAATCTCAGAACCCTAACAATGGATTTATTCCACTACATAGAAATTATATTGATTTTCTAACAATTCTTATTACTGAGGATCTTGATTATTTTGATTCACATGAAGATCTTAGAGAGGTAAGGCTTAGTTTATTAGATAAGAATGATAAAGACTCACCCTACTATCTTTACTCAAAAGCAGAGGTTAATTTGCAATGGGCTTTTTCTCGATTAAAATTTGAACAATATCCTACTGCTACATATGAGATTCTAAAAGCACACAATCTGCTTAAGAAGAATAAGCTAAAATTCCCTAATTTCACTCTTAATGATAAAGGTCTAGGATTGATTCATGCATTGCTAGGAGCTGTTCCGAGGAATCTTTATTGGATAATAGATTTGGCTGGTCTAGATGGGGATGTTGCTTTAGGAATTAGTGAATTAGATGCTGTTTTAGATGATAATAGTTTTACAATGTATGAAGATGAGATATTATTCTTGCTCTCTTTCCTGCAAATCAATTTAGGTAATAATGATGCTCTTTGTCAGAGTTATCTTGATAGGATAGGAGATCGGTACCAGGATAATTTACTGCTCAATTTTGCTGCTGCCCGTTTATCACATAATTTAGGGGAAAATGATCTTTGCTTGAAAGTATTAAAAAACAGGCCAAGTAATAACGGACCAGTTAAATTTTATTACCTTGATTATTTGGAAGGGATGTCATATTTATATATGCTAGATCTTAGAAAATCAAGAGATAAGTTAGAATATTTTTTACAACATTTTAAAGGTGTAAATTATATTAAATCAGCTAACCATAAATTAGCTTGGATTTCTTTCTTGCAGAATAATATAGAAAAGAAACATATGTATTTTGATAAGGTAATCTTATATGGCAATACTATAATTGATGAGGATAGGGTAGCCTTAAAGGATGCGCAGGAAGAATTTATTAGTCATCCTCTGTTATTAGAAACTCGTTTGTTGTATGATGGAGGGTATTATGCTTTGGCATTATCAAAACTTAATCAGATTGAATCTCCTAATTATTTTGAATCTAAAATCAACCAAATAGAATATTGGTATCGATTAGCTCGTGTCGAATCAAGGTTAAACAATAGTAACAAGGTGATAATTGCACATTATAAGAAAGCATTAGAAGAAGGACGGAATATTTCTAGCTATTATGCTCCCATGTCCGCCTTGCAGATTGGCTTAATTTACGAGAAAATAGATGCTTTTGAGCATGCAGAATTTTATCTTGATATATGTCTTACAATGTCAGGGTTTGATTATGAAAGAGGAATCCATCAGCAAGCAAAGGTGAGTCTAGATAGAATGTCAGATTAGTATCTGAAACCTAATGTTAATAGTAAGTTATGGTTAGTGTTTACTAGACTTATTGGCGCTTCATTATATAACAAGTGCTCATTTGCTCCTTGAGATAAGATATAGGATATGTCAATAAAGTATGCTCCATTATTTATTCCTATTCCGTAACTAAAGTTTTCTCTACTAAAATCCTTTGCTATAAAAGGACTCCCAAACTTTGCATATCCAGCTCTTAATACAAAAGGCTTTATAGTCATTTCAGCTCCAATCTTTATATTTTCAGTTGTTTTATAAATATTTGTTATTGTGAGATTTTCATTTTCAAAATCAGTGGTAAGATACTCTGATGTCGAGTAATCGATTAGTTCATACTCTCCAGAAATTAGAATGTCATTAAAGATTGCAGATGCACTTATAATGGCTTTTAGAGGCGTAATTAGATCGTAATTAAATAGGCTAAAATACCCCATAGAATAATATAGTGTGCTATCTTTGAAAAATGTTGTTATGGAGGTGTTGTAATCTTCTTCAATATTAAAGAATGTTGGCGTATGTAGTGATCCGCCAATCTTCATCTTTTCTGATAATCTATAAATAATTCCAACTTTAAGATTATATCCTGTTCCTAATGCAGATATTTCCTCAGATAACAACATCTGTCTCAAGTTGTTTGATGTGTCTGATATTTCACGTTCAGTATATTCTGAATACTCATAGTAGTCTATTGTAGGGATTCCTATTGTAGCCCCTATATATATTTTCTCTTGATAGGCTCCTCCTATAGAAATGAGAAACTCAGACATTCCACCATTACTATTGGTTGTTTTTGATTGTAATTTAGAGTTTGGGGAAAAGTTAGAGACGTATTCTCCATCCACTAATGATGGGTCAATTAAATAGGTATTCCATGCCATTTGGGAGTATGAATTGCCATAACCATTTATTAGGTCACTTGTTAGTGTCCCGTTAGTTATTGCTATAATCCTATCAACTATTGAACTTTGGCTATTTACAGCTTCAATCTTTATTGTATTGTTGTAATCTGCTAATTGATTCCAACCAATTCCAAGATTAATTCTTTTCCACTTAGAATCTTTTTGAGGACTTGTAAAGATCAGTCCAAGATTCCCCATATTAATTCCAGATTTATAAGAGGAGAAACTAGAAGTATTATAATAAGATTTAGTCGAGTTTAGGTGAAAAGCAGGTGTCAATGTAAGTTCTGCATATTGATACATTCCTATACCAGCAGGATTTGAGCTTAAAGTTGAGAACTCACCTCCTAATGATCCAAAAGCACCCCCCATTGCAGAGTATCTAGCAGTTCCGGTTAAGTTTTGAGTTGAATATCTTAATGCATCTGATTCATTTTGCGCATTTACTATTATGATGCTTATTGCAAAAGCAATTCCTAAAAATATATTCTTCATTCTATTTCCTTGGTTTTACTATTCTTTTGTTTCCTCCTCTAGATGAATTATTGCGATTAGATGATCTTTTATGACTAGAATTTGAGTTGTAGCTTTTTTGATTACTTCTAGTATTAGAGTACGAATTCTGTTTTCTATCTGAATTTTTTTTGCTTGTTGTACGATTACTATTTGAATTATTACTGGTGTTAGTTTTTACGGAAGAGTTGGATCTGTAATTTCTATTGTTCGTCGTATTTTTATTGATAGTATTCTTATCTCTAATATTGAAAGTAGAGTTTTTATTAATTGCATTTTGTAAAATGTTATTAGTAGTATTTACGTTAATATTTCTCCCTCCCCCATTTGAAGACAAACTACCTCTATGCCCCATTATATAAGAATTGTGATCATTACTATTATAGTAAGTCCCATTTAATGTGTTTTGATGATTGTATCCGTATCCATTATATGAGTAGTAATTCCCATAATAATAAGGAGTATAATAATAATCGTAATAATAAGGAGTATAACCATAGTGTGAATAATAGGGTGAATTCCAATTATATCCATAATAGATACTAGTTCCCCAATAAAATGGGTCGTTATTATACCAGTAGTAGTTAGTATAGATCCCGCCATAGTATCCACTATAATATATTGGTCGGTGGAATCTTCTTATTCTAGAGGAGAAACTATAGTCATAATAATCATCTACTGTATAGTTAGAGCTTGAATTTATTGTAGTGTCAGTAGTCGATTCTTCCGGATCTACTTGGTTGCTTGCAGCTATTTCTTCATAACTACTAAACTCATCGCTTGTTAGATAGTTAGGGTCACTATAATGTACATGATTAGATGTAATACATGATGTAAAAAACAATATTAAGACTAAAGTTGGAATATAAGATCTCATAGTTCTATATTTTTGTTTAAAAGTCATAAACTTATGCTCGTTTAATTTATTAGTTTTGTACAAATTTAGTAAGTAAACGAAAATAATAATACAAAATTACATTTTTTAAGTTAAAATGGCAGAAAAATTAACATCAAGAGAGCAAGACTATTCTCAATGGTATAATGAGATTGTTCAAGGAGCAGGTCTAGCTGAAAACTCGGGAGTAAGAGGCTGCATGGTAATCAAACCATATGGCTATGCAATTTGGGAGAAAATGCAAGCAGAATTAGATAGGATGTTTAAAGAGACGGGACATGAGAATGCTTATTTTCCGCTATTTATACCTAAGTCTTATCTAAGCAAAGAGGCCGATCATGTAGATGGGTTTGCTAAAGAATGTGCTGTCGTTACACATTATCGTTTAAAAAATGCTGAAGATGGGAAAGGCGTGGTTGTTGACCCTAATGCTAAGTTAGAAGAAGAATTAATTATTCGTCCAACATCAGAAACAATTATTTGGGATACTTATAGAAAATGGATACAATCTTATCGTGATTTGCCAATTTTAGTAAATCAGTGGGCAAATGTGGTAAGGTGGGAAATGCGTACTAGATTATTTTTACGAACTGCTGAGTTTTTGTGGCAAGAGGGTCATACTGCTCATGCAACAAAAAAGGAAGCAATTAGTGAAACTGAGCAGATGATAAATATTTATGCTGAATTTGCTCAGGATTTTATGGCTATGCCAGTTATAATAGGATTGAAATCAGAAAAAGAAAGATTTGCAGGTGCTGAAAAAACTTATTGCATTGAAGCCTTAATGCAAGATGGTAAAGCATTACAAGCGGGGACTTCTCATTTCTTAGGTCAAAATTTTGCTAAAGCATTTGATGTGAAATTTGCTACAAAAGAGGGGAAGCAAGAATATGTTTGGGCTACTTCTTGGGGGGTTTCTACTCGCCTAATGGGAGCTCTAGTTATGTCCCATTCTGATGATCATGGATTGGTTTTACCTCCAAAGTTAGCTCCTTATCAAGTGGTTATCGTCCCTATCTATAAAGGAGATGATCAATTGGAGCAAGTTTCTAAGGTAGCTCTAGCAGTTAAAGAATCATTAGAATTAAAAGGTATATCAGTGAAATTTGACAATCGTGATACTCATAAGCCAGGATGGAAATTTGCAGAATATGAACTTAAAGGGGTGCCATTACGTTTAGCTTTAGGGCTCCGTGATTTAGAGAATGGGACTATTGAAGTTTCTAGAAGAGACACCTTAGATAAAGAAACTTATGACATAGCTGACATTGACAATAAAGTAGAACAGTTACTGGATAAGATACAAGAAAATTTATATAAGAAGGCACTTGCTTTTCGAGATAGCAGAACCTCCAGAGCAGATTCAAAAGAGGAGTTTATTAAATTAATTGAGGATGGAGGTTTTGTTTATGCTCATTGGGATGGGACTTCTGAAACTGAGGAATTGATTAAAAAGCAGACAAAAGCTACTATAAGATGTATACCTTTAGATACAGAACAAGAATCTGGTGTATGTTTGTTTACAGGAAACCCATCTAATATGAGAGTATTATTTGCTAAGAATTATTAATATGGATTCGGAAAGAAATATACTTAAATTATTAGAAGAGAAATCTTCTGTAAAACAAAAGGTTCATAAAATAACAAAAGAAGTTTTTGCTGAAGTTCAAGAAATTTTAGGTAATAAAGCAAAGAGATTAAATGCTGCAATATCTAATACTGATGTTGACATATCCTATGAGGACTCTGGAGACTTTGATGCTAAATTAAAATTTTCTGGAGACACACTTCTTTTCCATATGCATACAAATATCTTTGATTTTGAAGCCTCTCATCAGATTCATGAAACGTCATATGTTAAAGAGGATAAGATGCGATCTTTCTGTGGCCTAATAAATATTTATAATTTTCTTTCAGATTCTTTAAAGTACAATAGATTTAATGATTCCGGATTTTTAATTGCCAGAATCTTTGTTAATACCGATCGTCATTTCTTTGTTGAGGGGGATAAGGAAATGGGTTTTTTATTTAATGATTTTATGAATCAGCAGATTAATAAAGAGCATATTGATAATATCATTAATGCGGTTATGGAATATTCTTTGAATTTTGATTTAGAAGCTCCTAATTTGAATGATGTAAAGATGGTTTCAGTACATGAAATAATAGATATAAATAATAATCATAAGATAAAAACATCCAAGCGATTAGGGTTTAAATTATCACACGAAACAAATAATGAGTAATTTTTTTGTAAGATTAAAAAAAAGTATAAATTTGCAAACTCAATTTTGAGAACACTCAGGCCCCGGTCGTCTAGTGGTTAGGACGCCAGGTTTTCATCCTGGTAACCGGGGTTCGATTCCCCGTCGGGGTACTTAAAAAGAAATAAATATGGCAAATCATAAGTCAGCACTGAAAAGAATTAAACAGACAGAAACGAGAAGATTATTGAATAAGTATAAGCATAAAACTGCTAGAAATGCAGTTAGAGACTTAAAAAAGACTACCGATAAGAAAGAAGCAAATGCAATGTTGCCAAAAGTTTCGGCGATGTTAGATAAACTAATAAAGACTAATATTCTTCATAAGAATAAGGTTGCAAACATCAAATCAAAGTTAACTAAGTATGTAAATGCATTGTCTTAATAAAGATATAATAACTAATTAAAAAGGGCCAATCATTTGATTGGCCCTTTTTTTATATTTGTTCCATTTATAGTAGAGTAATGAATCATTAGAATAGGAGTATAATTATGAAAACAATTAATTTAGGAGACCAGAATACAATATTTTCGCATTTTATTAGTGAGATTAGGGATGTAAAGGTTCAGAATGATTCGATGCGCTTTAGAAGAAATATTGAAAGAATTGGAGAAGTTTTCGCATATGAGATTAGTAAGGAGATAGAGTATGAAGCTAAAGACATTATTACTCCACTAGGAATCTCTACAGAAAATTTAATGATTGAGAAGCCTGTTCTTGCAACAATACTTAGAGCAGGACTTCCTCTTCATCAAGGGTTCTTAAATTATTTTGATGATTCTGATAGTGCTTTTATCTCTGCTTATAGAAAACATAAAAAAGGAGGTAAATTTGAAATAAAGATTGAGTATATGTCATCTCCTGATTTAAATGACAAAACACTCATACTTTGTGATCCTATGATAGCAAGTGGCGCTTCTATGATTATGGCAATGGAGGCTATTTTAAGCAAAGGGAAGCCAAAACATATACATATTGTTGGTGTTATTGCTAGCTCTGAAGGCATTCAGTATTTGAAAGAAAACTCTCCGGTTAAGAATTGGACTTTATGGGTTGGGGCTGAGGATTCTGAGATGACCTCACAGTCCTACATTGTTCCTGGATTGGGAGATGCTGGTGATTTAGCATTTGGAGAAAAAAAATAGATGGGATATCGCCATGTTTTCTTTGATTTAGACAGGACTCTATGGGATTTTGAGACTAATTCTCATGAGGCTCTATTAGATATTTGTGATAATTACGATTTACATAAGAAAGGCATCTCTGATTACGAAGAATTTATTAAGATATATAAAATTCATAATGCAAGATTATGGGATTTATATAAAATAGATAAAATTTCTCAGAAAGATTTAAGAAGAGAGAGATTTCAAAGTGCTCTTTCAGAATTTGGGATTAATGATTTTAAATTATCTGAAGATATTGGAGAAGATTATATTGAGGTTTGCCCTAGGAAAGACAGATTATTTCCATATGCTATTGAGGTGTTAGATTACCTTAAGCAGAAATATACCTTACATATTATTACAAATGGGTTTGATAAGACTCAACATATAAAATTAAAACACTCAAATTTGACACCTTATTTTAATCAAATCATCACATCTGAAAAGACAGGTTTTAAAAAACCAAACCCTAAGATTTTTGGGCATGCTTTAGATTTAGCAAATGCAAAAGATATAGAGAGTGTTTATATTGGCGATAATCTATTTGTAGATATTTTAGCTTGTCAAAACGCTGGAATTGATGGAATATATTTTAACCCAGAGAAGAAATGGCATAATGAGAAAATAAATTTTGAGATTTCTTGTCTTAGTCAGATAATGGAGATATTATAAATCCTCCTTTGATTAGATCATTCCAGAAATTTGGATAAGATTTATTTACAACTTCCACGTTATTTATTTGTAACTCCCCAAATTTAAGGCATAGTGGAGCAAAGCTCATAGCCATTCGATGATCTTTATGCGTCCTAATTATCCTGCTAGAGTCTAGCTTTTCAAGTTCTTTATCTACCGCAACAACTCTATTGCTTTCTTTGTTCTTTAGAGTTTGTAATCCCAAGATTTCAGTAATTATATTCTTTGCATATAGAGTACACTTTAGAGGTTGATATAGATCTGGGTTTTCAATTAAATTTATTTTTTTAGGAAACGATTTATCCTCATTTTTTGTTAAGAGTAATGACTTATTCTCAAAAGTTGATAATACTCCGAGACTTTCAAAAAGATCTATAACTCTTTTGTCTCCTTGTATAGAGGTTTCTTCTAGACCATTTAATTTTATATTGCATTCTTCTGATAATCCTGCAATCTGGAGCCAAAAAGATGCGGAGGACCAGTCTGATTCTACATAGTATTTTTTTGCTATGTAGGTTTGCTTTCTGATTGTGATAATATCTCCAATCCATGTCCACTTGATTCCAAATTCGCTCATTAATTCTAATGTCATTAAGATATAAGGTTTTGAAACTAAGTTTTCAGTAATTTTTAGTTTAATTCCATTATAAAGAGTAGGAGCAATTAGCAAAATAGCACTAATAAATTGTGAACTTATTCCTCCATCAACTTGAATGCAACCACCTTCTAATTCTCCTCCTAATATTCTTAATGGAGCAAACCCCTCTTTATTCAGATATTCAATTTCAGCCCCCATTTTTTGTAGCACATTTACCAAATATTTTATAGGCCTTTCTTTTAATCTTTCTGATCCAGTTAGGACAAATTCTTTGTCTTGTTGTAAACATAGAAATGCAGTTAAAAAACGAAAAGAAGTCCCTGCATCATTTATATCAATAAATTTTTTCGATAAGTTTAAGGCTTCAAGTAGGGTTCTTGTATCATCTGAGTTGGATAGATTTTTAATTTCGAAGTTATCTTTGCATAGAGCCTTGATAATTAGTAGACGGTTAGATATGCTTTTTGATGAGGGCAAATCAATTTCACAATTTATAATTTTTGTGGGATGTGAGATTTTACAATTCATTTTCAGTAAGCAGATTGTCTATTATACATCTCCCAATACCATTTAATAAGGAGAAATTAATTTTTTTAGATTTGTTTTTTTTATCGTTTTTCAGGAACTTTAAAAGTTCCGCCTTGGGAGGGGTATAAGGTAGTCCGAAGTTAGCAAGAATATAATTTTTGATCTCATTCTTGTCTGAATTTGATAGAATTGAAATTTCAGTTTCTAGAATCATCCCCATAAAGACGCCTTCTCCATGTAAGATAGGGGTTCCTTTTTCCAAATAATAACTTTCAATAGCATGCCCAAAAGTATGTCCAAAATTTAATTTTTTTCGTTCTCCTTTTTCTTTAGGATCATTTAGTATAATCCTGTTTTTTAGTTCAGCTGAGATAGTGATGATTTTTTCCCATGCTAATTTCTTAAAAGGAGTTTCTTTTATGGTTTTCCATAAGTTTTTATCTGATATTAGTGCATGTTTTACTACTTCTGCGAATCCTGATATTAATTGATTTTCTGGTAAAGTATCTAAGAAATTAGGATCTATAATCACTGATTTAGGATTGGAAAATAATCCAATATGATTTTTAAGATTGTTAAAGTCAACTGCTAACTTTCCACCAATTGAGGCATCTGCCATTGCAAGTAAAGTTGTTGGAATATGAATAAAATCAATTCCTCTTTTGTAAGTACTAGCACAGAATCCTCCTATGTCTCCAATTACTCCACCACCCAAATTTATTAGTATTGAATCTCTATCAAATTCATTATTGGTAAGTTCTTCCCATATAATATTGCAAGTAGTAATATTTTTGTTTCTCTCTCCTGATGGTATTTCAATAATTATTGGCTTCTCTATATTTGGAAGCTTATATAAGCAATCTTTTTTAGTGTTTTCATCTACTAAGATTGCAACTTTGGAATATGATTTAACATTCAATTCGGAAAGGGAATTTTCCCCAATCCATATAGAATAATTAGATGAAACTATCTTCTTCACTCAGTAATTTCTGGCAAAGGGTTGCCTGTACACCCATTAGGGTATGCGGTTCCTAAAATAGTGGAAATTGTTGGTGCAATGTCTCGAATATTTACTTTTCTATCAGTTCTTCCTGCAGGAATTTTTCCTCCCCAAAAGATTAGGGGAACGTGTGTATCATAGCTATATGAGGAGCCATGAGTAGTTCCTCCACTTTCCCAGTGGGATTTTAACCAGCCGGTTTGTAGACTTACAATTACATCTCCAGACCTTTTCTGATTATAACCTCTTTGTATTAAGGAATGAAATGAGTTTGAGTATTCATTCTCATGTAATTGAGTTGCTGTATAGGTGTTTTTGACCCACTCATATTTTAGTAAAAAATCCGCACATTCTCTTTGAATCTCCTCTATACTTATATCTAAGTTAGTTAAAATATATTCATGGTTAAGGAATAAATTATTGTTTGAATAGTTTAGAATATATTGGCTAGCATCAACTCTAAGTGTTGGCAAATCATATATATCTAATAAATGTTCCAATAAATCTGTCATCATTTCTTGCTGATCGAAATATCCAGCTGGTATATTTCTTTCTATAAGTTCTGAAGGTTCAGAAACCACTCCGTGATCTGCAGTGATAAACAGTACAGTATTATCGAAGCCAATGTTATTATTAATTGTTTTTAAAATTTCTGCTATATCTTTATCTAAACGGATATAGGTGTCTTTTATTTCAGGAGCATGAGGGCCAAACTCATGGCCAATATAATCAGTAGAAGAAAAAGAAATTGTCAGTACATCAGTAGCTTTGCTTTGGCCTAAGGCTTCTTTTTCTAGAATCTCAAGAGCCAAATCTTTTAAAATAGTATTTCCAAAAGGAGTGTTTTTTATAGCACTTCCTCCTTTAAGATTATACTTCGTAAGTAGATTATGACTGAATTTATCTTTTACTTCCCACTTTCCTTTGAGATAGTTTTGCGCTGGATTAGTTTCATTTATTTTTTGAATATAATCTGGAAGCGCTTGCATATAAAAAGAAGATGTAATCCATTTTCCTTCACTATCCATCCAATATGCTCCATTTGCACTATGTCCTGCTGGTAGGATAGCACCTCTATCTTTTAGTGACACTCCATAGACTTTGCTATTTTCATAAAATAGCTTTAGCTCATCTGCAAATGTTGTAGTTAGCATATGTTGAGGTGACATTTTTCCATCTTCAGATTGCACATCTATATTGTTTTCTTCGCAATTACAGATAGTATGCATATCTCCATCTCCTGCACAATAAATGTGTTTTCCAGAATTTTTATCATACCAATCGTTAGCAACTATTCCATGTACTGATGGGGTTGTTCCAGTATAAATAGAGGCATGTCCAGGACCCGTGTAAGTAGGGACATAACCAAATTGACAATTACGGAAGAAGTGACCTTCATTAATCAGTTTTTTAAAACCATCATCAGATAAATCATCCCAAAAACGGTATATGTAATCGTAACGCATTTGATCTACCACAATGCCAACTACAAGTTTTGGTTTTTTCTGAGCAAATGATGCTGTAGTTGTAAATGATATAATTAATAAAATTAGTAGTTTTTTCATTTTTTTCTTTTTTTAATAAATACAACAACAAATGATAAAATAATGGCAACAATCACATCTGCAATTGGAGGGACATCTGGCCATCCAAAGTTCCAAATACATACTAAGGATACCCATAATAGCCACACGAAATCAATGTTTTTAATTTTCATTTTATAAATATAATAGGCAAGCAAACTTACAAATAGTCCCCAAAACATACCACCCAAGATATCAAAAGGATAATGGACTCCTAAATAGATTCTACTGAAGCCAATAAGAACGGCCCAAGAAAACAAATTTACAAACCACCAATATTTCCTTAGTAAAAGAGAAATAAAAAAGGCAATTGAGAAAGAGTTGGCTGCATGTGAAGAAACAAAGCCAAATTGACCCCCGCAACCATCAACAACTCTAATTCCTTCTAATAAGTGGCATGGTCTTGCTCGTTGAAATATTTCTTTAAATAATTCAACAGAACCAAAATCTGCAAGAAAGATTAATATTGCTAGAGAGAATAAAATTTTAAAGAAATCTTTTTGAAATGTTTTATATAGCGTGAAAAGTATAAAAATATACAGAGGGATCCAGAACCATTTTGACGAAATCAATATCATTAATTCGTCCATTTGCTGCCAACCTGTTGA
>PCBP01000029.1 GCA_002730985.1 Flavobacteriales bacterium
ACTTTTATATTAGGAACAACAATAGCAATTTCTTTAAGTTTTATGGAACCAAGGAATCAATCTTAGAGATTCCTTTTGGAAATTTTTTAATATCAAGAAGAGAATGATTTTGTTTTCCCTCAGTCGAAACCTTTGCAAATGATTTAAAAGAAGCTCAATTGTCATTTAATAATGAAGATAAGATATCACCTCTCTATGAAACACGTAATAACGTATTTGGCGATATATTAGGCTGGATTTTACCTCTCGCTTTCTTTATTCTTATTTGGATCTTTATAATGAGAAAGATGAGTGGAGGCAGTGGTCCTGGAGGTCAAATCTTCAATATTGGAAAAACACAAGGAAAATTGATTAACAAGGAAGATGTAAAGGTGAATTTTAAAGATGTAGCAGGATTAGAAGAAGCCAAGGAGGAGATTACTGAAATCGTAGACTTCCTAAAAGCTCCTGCCAAATATACAAAGCTAGGAGGCAAGATACCAAGAGGCGCTATGCTTGTAGGCCCCCCTGGAACAGGTAAAACATTACTTGCAAAAGCTGTGGCTGGCGAGGCAAGAGTACCATTTTTCTCATTATCTGGCTCCGATTTTGTGGAAATGTTTGTAGGGGTCGGGGCAAGTCGTGTTCGTGATCTATTTAAACAAGCTAAAGAAAAGGCGCCTGCAATTATATTTATTGATGAAATTGATGCAATTGGTCGAGCTAGAGGTAAAAATGCTATGACAGGCAGTAATGACGAGAGAGAAAACACTTTAAATCAGTTGCTAACTGAGATGGATGGTTTTGGGACAAATTCTGGAGTAATTGTAATGGCTGCTACAAATAGAGCTGATGTGTTAGATAAAGCACTTACTAGAGCTGGAAGATTTGACAGACAGATATTTGTTGACTTACCAGATTTACTGGAAAGGAAAGAAATATTTGAAGTCCACTTAAAACCTATCAAATTAGCAAAAAATATAGATATTAACTTCTTAGCAAGACAAACTCCTGGTTTTAGTGGTGCAGACATTGCGAATGTTTGCAATGAAGCTGCATTAATTGCCGCTAGAAAGTCAAAGAAACAGGTTGAAAAACAAGATTTCCTTGATGCAGTGGATAGAATTATTGGAGGACTTGAGAAAAAATCAAAAATTATATCTCCTAATGAGAAAAAAACGATTGCATACCATGAGGCAGGACATGCAACAGTAAGTTGGATGTTAGAATACGCTTCTCCATTAGTTAAAGTAACTATTGTTCCACGAGGAAAATCACTAGGAGCAGCCTGGTACTTGCCCGAAGAAAGACAACTAACAACTACTGAACAAATGCTTGATGAAATTTGTGCTGCAATGGGAGGAAGAGCCGCTGAAGAAATTTTCTTTGGGAAAATATCAACAGGAGCTTTGTCTGACCTAGAGAAAGTAACTAAAATGGCTTATGCAATGGTCAGTATGTATGGTTTAAGTAAAGAGGTTGGGAATATCTCCTACTACGATTCATCAGGACAACAAACAGGCTTCACAAAACCTTACTCTGAAGATAGAGCCCAATTGATTGACAAAGAAGTAAGCAAAATACTTGACCAACAATATCAAAGAGCGAAAGATGTATTAATTGCGAATAAAGAGAAAGTTGAGCAACTAGGCTCTGACTTACTAGTAAATGAGGTTATCTTTAAAGTTGATCTTGAAACTATATTTGGAGTTAGGAAATGGAAATCTTATGAGGAAGAACAACTCCTGAAATTGGACAAAGAGAAAGCTAAGACATCTTCCAAATCAAAGAAGGATGGTAAAAGTTCTTAGCACTGAGAATCCTAATAAAGCGGAAATAACTAGACAAATGCTAGAAGAAAACAATATTAATGTTGTCCTGCTTAACAAACAAGATTCTTCCTATTTAATGTTTGGCTCTATTGAACTATATGTGCATGAAGAACAAGTAGAAGAAGCAATGAATTTGCTTAAACACTCAGAAAATGAACAAGAACCTTAAAAGAGCGATATCGGGCATAATATATATAGCAGTTATGTGGACTTGCACTTCTTATTCTGAGACTACCTTTAGTCTGCTTTTTGCGATATTGGGAATTATTTCTATCTATGAGATGTGGAGACTCAGAAAAGGAAAAAGCAAGTTTCTTGCTCTCCTTTATATACTATTACCTTTCTGCCTAATCCAACTCTTTGGGATGACAGATAGTAATTATCCAAATACTGCTTTTGATCCATCTCTTATCCTATTAATACTTGTGCTTACTTGGACATTTGACACATTTGCTTATTTATTTGGAGTAACATTCGGTAAACATAAAATAATGCCCTCAATCTCTCCTAAGAAATCATGGGAAGGGTTTGCTGGCGGTTTTATCTTTACAATAATTACAGCTTATATCATCTCAGAATATCTTTCAACACTTAATCTAGAAATTATAATTATTACCAGTCTTTTATTACCTTTTACAGCAACTTTAGGTGATTTTATAGCCTCATTTTACAAAAGACAAGCAGGTGTAAAAGATTCAGGAAATCTTATTCCAGGGCATGGAGGAATTTTAGACAGAATGGATGCATTTATGATAACAATACCAATGATTTATATACTAACCAAAATATTCTAAATGAAGCTGCACAAAGAGGGATCTAAATCCTTAATCAATGAAATAATCATTCTTATAGTAATAGCCTATTTCTATTATACGTCAGGAAATCAAGTTGTTGAAATATTATTTGCAATAATGTTATTCATATTTATCTGCACTCTTTATTTTTTTAGAATACCAAAAAGAGATTTTGAGAGGAAGAGTGATGTCATATATGCTCCTTGTGACGGGAAAGTAGTGGTAATTGAAGAAACTAGAGAGTCCGAATTTTACAACGATAATAGAATTCAAGTTTCTGTATTTATGTCCCCGCTTAATATTCATAATAACCTCTACCCTATCTCTGGAATAGTTACTTATACAAAATATCATCCAGGAAAATTTATAGCCGCTTGGAAACCAAAGGCATCAACTGACAACGAAAGAAGTTCAATTGTTATCAAAAATAATAAAATCTCAGTACTATGCAGGCAGATCGCTGGCGCTGTCGCCCGAAGAATTGTCACATACTCTAAGGTAGAGGAAAAAGTAAATTCATGTGATGAGATTGGATTTATCAAGTTTGGATCAAGGGTAGATATATTCCTTCCAATAGGAACTCAGATTGAAGTGAAGATTGGAGAAAAGGTATCTGGAGGGCAAAGTATAATAGCAAAATACTAACTAATTGAAAATCTTTTATATATTTGTTCAATTAATATTAAACCAAAAAAAATGAAAAAAATATCGATTTTATTATTAGCTGTATTTTATATAGGTATTGCTAATTTAAGTGCTCAGGATGCAACTACTGAAGCTGTAACTACTACTGAAGCTGTAACTACTACTGAGGAGGCAAAAGAAGTAAAGACATGTGCAAAAACAGGTAAAACATGTGATGAGAAGTGTGAAAAGAAAAAGAATGGAACATGCTGCAAAGGCAAGAAAGCTAAAGAAGGTTCTTTTAACTTCAATAAATCTAACAACTATAATGGAAAATCTTCATGTAGTAAAAGCGCAAAAAAGTCTTGTTGCAAGAAGAAAGCAAAAGCAGAAGAAGCACCTGCTGAAGAGGCTTCTAGTGAAGAATAATTGATTTTTTTATCCTAATGAAGCCACACTATGTGTGGCTTTTTTTATACCAAAACTTATGGAATTCATCCCTGAAGAAATAAATAATTATTCGTTAACACATACTGAAGAAGAGCCTAAATTGTTAGCTGAATTAAATCGAGAAACATGGGCTAATGTGATGACACCTAGAATGCTGTCTGGACATTTACAGGGACGCATCCTATCAATGTTTAGCAAGATGGTAAATCCTAAAAATATCATTGAAATCGGAACCTATACAGGATACAGTGCGCTTTGCATGGCTGAAGGATTAAAAAATGATGGAGAGCTACACACATTAGATATCAATGAAGAATACACCTCGATTGCCAAGAGGTATTTTGATCGTTCTAAATATGCCAAGAATATAAAGCAACATATTGGTCATGCTTTAAATATTATTCCAACATTAGAATGTAATTTCCAACTTGCTTTCATTGATGCCGATAAAGAAAACTACTCTGCTTACCTGAATTTAATTGCAGACAAGATAGATTTATACGGATATATTATTGCTGACAATGTACTATGGAGTGGGAAAGTAACACAAAAGGAGAAAGATAAAGAAACAGAGGCATTAGATCTATACAATAAGAAGGTATTAGCTGATGTGAGATTTGAAACAATATTGCTGCCTGTGAGAGACGGATTAATGGTAAGTAGAAAAATTAAATGACAATTACTAGATAAAGTATTAAAACATTATTTTTGCACAAAAATAAAATGCACAAAGTGTTTAATAATCTACAGGCTGCTTTTGAGGATAAATCTGACAGCGATTTAAACAGAGCCTACCTCCTATTTAAGACCATCAGCAACCCACTAATCGCAAAAATGATTACTGCTTTTGTAAAGACTGCTATATGGCTACGCCTACCTATAGACAGTATCATAAGAGCTACCGTATACAAACATTTCTGTGGAGGGACAACAATCAAAGATAGCGAGGAAAGGATTGAGAAATTATGGGTCTTTAAAATAGGTACAATCCTTGATTTTTCAGCTGAAGGAAAAGAATCTAAGGCAGATTTTGATAGAGCTATGCAAGAAACAATTGAATCTTTACAAAAAGCAAAAACAACAGACAATATCCCTTTCTCTGTTTTTAAACCAACCGGTTTAGCTAGATTTAATCTGCTTGAGAAGATGAGCTCCAATAAGAAACTATCTAGAGAAGAAGAAAAAGAAAAAGTTGATTTTGAATCAAGAGTAGCGAAGATCTGCAAAGTCTCAAGTGAAAACAAGGTGCCTGTATTTATAGATGCAGAAGAAAGCTGGATACAAGATGCAATTGACAATATTGCTATCAGAATGATGGAAAAATTCAATAAAAAACATGCATGGATATTTAACACCTTGCAACTTTATAGAAAAGATAGAGTCTTACATCTAGAAGGATTATTAGCTAATGCAAGAAAGAAAGATTTCTTTATTGGTCTTAAATTAGTAAGAGGAGCATATTATGAGCAAGAAATAGAAAGAGCGGAAAACATAGGTTATCCTTGTCCGGTTCATAAAAGAAAAGAAGATACTGATAAAGATTATAATAAAGCGCTCAAGATATGTATTAGAAACATAGATGTTATTTCTATTTGTGCTGGGACTCACAATGAAGAAAGTTCAGCTTTATTAATTAATCTTCTAAAAGAACAAAATATCTCAAAAGATGACAAAAGAGTCTATTTCTCCCAATTACTAGGGATGAGTGATCATATTTCTTACAATGCCGCAAAGAAAGGGTTTAATGTAGCAAAATATGTTCCTTATGGGCCAGTGAAAGATGTATTGCCATACTTAATTAGAAGAGCCGAAGAGAACACCTCAATCGCAGGCCAAATGGGAAGAGAACTTAGCAATATCATAGCAGAAAAGAAACGAAGAAGAAAGTCTTAAAATTTACACACCTCTTCCTCATTATTATTGGTAAAAGAAAGCACCTTTACACTCTTATTGTTATAATAACACAACTCAAACTCTACTAACAACTTATTGCCATTAACTATATTCTCTATCACAAAATGTTGGCATGGCTCCCCATCCTCATCTGACAAATCAAAATTAACCTCACCCTCATCTAATACTGAAAGCAAATCATCTTTTGTTATATTATAATACACCAATTGACATTCTGACTTAGCAGTGAAAGTAGTGCTATCGTTAATTAAATGCGAAATCACTCTTTTGTCAACATTAAAATAATCAACATAAGCATAGAAAGTATCTTTCAACCTATTTTGAGGTCCTAATGACAAAAAAAAGATACTAATTAAAGCACCAAAGCCAAATAATAATAATCTTCTCCCCATACCCTATCTAGTAGACATAATTAAATCCAGATCTTTAAATGGTAATTTAAAGTTCCTACTTAACATCTGGTTTGTAACATGGCCTTCAAAAACATAGACTCCATTTCTTAAGCATTCGTGCTGTCTTATAGTATTCTCAACCCCACCCTCTTCTGCAATACTTAACAAGACAGGAGTTAATATATTACTTATAGCTATTGAAGCGGTTCTTGAGACTCTAGAGGCAATATTTGGCACACAATAATGTACAACATCATGTTTAATAAAAGTTGGTTTCTTATGGGTTGTAATCTCAGAAGTCTCAAAAGTCCCTCCTTGATCAATGCTTACATCAATAACTACTGCTCCTTTTTTCATTTCCATTACCATATCCTCACTTACAACACAAGGGACTTTACCATTTCCTACTTGAAGAGCTGAAATAACAACATCAGCTCGTTTTAATGATTTCATTAAAACCTTAGGTTGGAACCAAGAAGTACTAACTCTCTGATTAATATTATCTTGTAATCTTCTCAGTTTTGATACTGAATTATCAAATACGATTACAGTAGCACCTAAACCTAAAGCTGTTCTACATGCATACTCTCCTACAGTACCAGCTCCAATGATCACAACATTAGTCGGTATTAGACCAGAAATACCTCCAAGCATCAAACCTTTACCATCGTTAATATTAGATAAATACTCGCCTGCAATTAATAATGATGTATTCCCAGCTATCTCACTCATACTCCTTACAATTGGCAATTTACCTTGATTATCTTTAATAAATTCAAATCCAAAGGCAGATACTTCTTTCTTAATCAGTGTTTTGAAATAACTCTTAGATTGAGTACTCATCTGTAAAGCAGAAATTAAAACCTGACCACTTTGCATCATATTTAATTCTGAATTGGTAGGAGGCTCGATTTTTAATATAAAATCTGCTTTAAAAACTTCTTCTTTTGAATATGCTATATTAGCTCCTTTATCTGAATATTTTTTATCAGTAAAACTTGAAGCGACACCTGCCCCTTTTTCAATAATTACACTATGCCCATTCGCAACTAATAAAGCGACAGATTCAGGCGTCAGGCTTACCCTATTCTCTTGAAAAGAAGATTCTTTAGGAATTCCAATTTGGAGTTGTTTAAAATTTGGCTTTACTTCAAGCATTTCCTCTTTTGGCATCAGTCCAAAAGAAGTGATCATCTTTTCTTTTTCCATAATTAAATAATTATCTCAATATTTCGTTTTTCACCTTCTAATTGCATATTAATTTTAACCATATCATCCTCAATTAAATTGGGAATCTTTTCAGGCCATTCAACAAAACAGTAATGGTCCCCATAGAAATACTCCTCATAGCCCATATCATAGGCCTCCTGCTCATTTTTCAATCTATAAAAATCAAAATGATATATCTTGCCATTACTTATACTAACATATTCATTGACAATAGAAAATGTTGGACTACTTACAATATCATTTATACCCAATTGCAAAGATAACTCTTTTATTAAAGTAGTTTTTCCTACGCCCATACCAGCATAAAAAAGAAATTTCTTATGAGGATATGTGTATTCTAAAATTTTCCTAGCTATATCAGATAAATTCTCTAAATCATGAGAAACAATTAATATACTCATTATTTTGTTGTTAATGTAATAATGGGAATAAGCATTTCCTCCATAGATACCCCTCCGTGCTGATAGGTATTCCTATATAAATTTACAAACTGATTGTAATTATTCTGATAAACAAAATACATGTCCTCTCTTGCAAAAATATATTTACTGCTTACATTCTGAATGGGAAGATAATACTCTAAAGGATTATCCATAACAAAGACATCATTTTTCTGATAATTTAGATTTCTACCCTGCTTATATCTTAAATTAGCATTTACATCTCTCTCTCCAATAGTACGGGAAGGCCTATTGACATTGATTGTGCCGTGATCTGTTGTGATTACAACATTGGCATCCTGTTTTGCTATTTTTTTCATAATATCTTTTAGAGGGGAATGAGAAAACCATGATGCAGTTAATGATCGGTAAGCAGCATCATCATCAGCTAATTCTTTGATAACTTTCATGTCAGTTCTTGCATGTGAAAGCATATCCACAAAATTATAAACAATTACATTCAACACATTGGTTCTCATATTAGGTATCTTGCTAATTGCTTTGCGACCAGCATTAAGATTAGTAATCTTTGTATAAGTAGTCTTAGCACTTCCCTTGCCAAGCATTTGAAGATTGTCTAACAAAAACTCCTCTTCATACATATTCTTACCGCCTTCATCTTGATCATTTTTCCACATCTTAGGATGTCTTCTTTCTATTTCCGATGGAAGTAAGCCAGCAAAAATTGCATTACGAGAATATTGTGTAGAAGTAGGAAGAATACTAGTGTACATCTCATCAGATTTAACAATAAAATCCTCTAAAACAGACGGCTCAATTATCTTCCATTGATCATATCTTAAATTGTCAATTACAATCATATAAGTAGGCTTTTCTTCAGTCATAAGTGGAGCCACTTTTTTTCTAATTATATTATGAGACATCAATGGCGCATCTTCTCCATTGATCCAATCTTTATAATTGTTTCTGACAAACTTGAAGAATTGCGCATTTGCTTCTGATTTTTGCATTTCTAATATCTGTTCTACACTATTATCTCCTGATTTCTCAAGCTCTAACTCCCAATAAGTTAATTTTCTAAATATATCATACCACTGGTCTTTATCAAGCTGTGATGATAACCTCATACTAATATTCCGAAATTCTTGCTGATAATTACTAGTTGTCTTTTCTTCAACTAATCTGCCTGAATCAATATTCTTCTTTATCGCTAGCAAAATCTGATTTGGATTAACAGGTTTGATTAGGTAATCTGCAATTTTTGATCCAATAGCTTCCTCCATAATACTCTCTTCCTCGCTTTTTGTAATCATTATTACAGGAGTATTTGGATACTTTTCCTTAATAATCGTAAGTGTCTCTAAGCCTGTCAAACCTGGCATATTCTCGTCCAAGAAGATTAAATTAAATTTATTGCTTTCAAGGATGTCTAGTGCCTCATTACCGCTCTTTGCTGGCGTAAGACTATAGCCTTTTGTTTCTAAATAAATAATATGTGGCTTCAATAAATCTATCTCATCATCTGCCCAAAGAATCTTTATCATATTTTATTGTTTAAAGTTATACAAAAATGAAAACAAAATCCGTTATTTGCCCTATGATTTCATGCAAAAAAGATAAAATTATTAACGACCCAATATACGGATTTATTACCCTGGAGGGAGGAATAATAACTAATTTGATTAATCACCCCTATTTCCAGAGAATGAGAAGGATATCACAATTGGGTCTCTCTTATCTAGTATACCCTGGCGCTAGCCATAGTCGTTTCCATCATGCTCTTGGCTGTATGCACCTTGTTACAAAAGCTATCCACCAGATTAGGAAGAAAGGACACTCAATCTCAGAAAAAGAAGCTGAGGCCTTAAAAATCGCAATTCTTTTGCATGATATTGGTCACGGACCATTTTCTCACGCTCTAGAAGATTCAATTGCAATAGGCCTGTCTCATGAAGATCTATCCATATTGTTCATGAAGGAACTCAACAAAGAATTTAATGGGAAATTATCTCAAGCAATAGAAATATTCAACAACACACATCATAAGAAATTCTTACACCAACTTGTTTCTTCTCAGCTAGATATGGACAGATTAGACTACTTAAAAAGAGACAGCTTCTTTTCAGGTGTTGCTGAAGGAAATATTGGTACCGAAAGAATAATAAACATGTTAGATGTTATAAATGACGAATTAGTAGTTGAAGAGAAAGGAATCTATTCTATAGAAAAATTCTTGATCGCAAGAAGGCTAATGTATTGGCAAGTCTACTTACATAAAACAGTAGTATCTGCAGAAAACATGCTTATAAAAATACTAAAAAGAGCCAAATCTCTAATTACAAATGATGTCAATATCTTCACTACCCCATCGCTTAAAATCTTTCTTAGAAATAATTTTACAAAAGAAGATTTTGAAAAAGACCCAAAGCTACTTGCTAATTTCTCAGAATTAGATGATTTTGATATTTATACTTGCCTAAAATATTGGAAAGATTGTGATGACTTTGTCTTATCAAGTCTTTCTAGAAGGATTATAAATCGAGAAATACTTAAAATAAAAATAGTAAAAGAACCTATACAAGAACAAGAAAAAGACTATCTAATAGATTTATTCTGCAAAAAGCATAATTGTTCAAAAGAAGAAGCCGGATTCTTTGTTTTCTCCTATAGAGTAAGCAATAACACGTATAATATTGAAAAATCAAACATCAATATATTAATGAAAAATGGGGATGTAATTGATATCGCCACAGCTTCAGATCAATTTAATATCGAATTCTTAAATAAAACCGTTAATAAATATTTTTTATGTTATCCTCAAGACTAAAATATAAACCTATAGCAACAAATTAAATTTCTTAAATTTGCAGCATGAACTTTACAGCACAAGAAGTAGCAAATATTATAGGTGGTACTATTGAAGGTGACCCTCATGCAAAGGTTAACTCTGTGGCTAAAATCGAAGATGGTTGCATTGGGAATCTTTGTTTTCTAGCAAATGAAAAATATAAGAACCATATTTACACAACTGATGCTTCTGTGATAATTGTAGATAACTCATTTAATCTTAGTAAAAAAATTAAGGCTACACTCATTAAGGTAGATGATGCATACTCATCTTTTAGTCAACTACTTGAAGTCTATAATAGAATGAAATTCAATAAGAGTGGTCTTTCAGACAAAGCTGACATTTCTAACAAGACAACCATCGGAGATGATGTATATATAGGCCCCTTCACATCAATCTGCGAGGGCGTAAGAGTTGGTAATAATGTAAAAATACACCCAAACTGCTATATTGGAGAGAATGTTATCATTGGAGATAACACAATTATCTTCCCAAATGTTTCTATCTATCATGATTGTAATATTGGCAAAAATAACATCATCCATTCAGGTGTAACAATTGGAGCAGATGGATTCGGATTTGCCCCAAATAAAGAAAATAAGTACAAAAAAATAAGCCAGATTGGCAATGTAGAAATTGCAGATGAAGTAGAGATTGGCACAAATACCACTATTGACAGAGCTACTATGGGCTCAACTAAGATTGGAAAAGGGGTGAAATTAGATAACCTAATACAGATTGGTCACAATGTTGAGCTTGGGGAAAACACTGTAATTGCCGCGCAAGCTGCTATCGCTGGCTCCTCAAAAATTGGTAAAGACTGTATGATTGGGGGACAAACTGCCATATCAGGACATCTTACAATTGCTGATAAAGTAAAAATAGCAGGACAGAGTGGTATTGCATCAAGCATTACAAAGAGAGGTGCTATCTTACAAGGGCCTATGGCCTTTGACATAAAAGAATTCCAGAGATCTTATATCATATTTAAGAAACTTCCTGAAATGTACAGGACGCTAACCTCAATTAAAAAACGATTTTGATGTCTGAGATGCAGAAAACCATAAGGAAAAGCATTAGTTTCTCAGGAGCAGGAATACATACTGGCGTTGTAACTAAGATGACCCTTAAGCCTGCAGAAGAAAATACTGGAATAAGATTTATCCGAGTTGATCTAGATAACCATCCGGAAATTAAAGCAGATGTTACTAATGTTTTCGCTACCGAAAGGAGCACTTCTTTACGGAAAAGCGATGCTAAAATTCATACAGTTGAGCATATTCTTGCTGCAATTACTGGAGCTAAGATAGACAACATTATTATTGAAGTAGACAATGTCGAAATACCTATACTAGATGGAAGTGCAAAAAGATTCTCAGAAAAAATAGAAGAAGCTGGCCTTATTACCCAAAATGCTAAGAGAGAGTATTTTGAAATTAAGAGACCAATTATTTTCAGAGATGAAGAAACTGGCTCAAAATTAGCCGCTACTCCTTCAGATTATTATGAGATTGATGTGGAGATTAATTACAACTCTCAAATCTTAGGCATTCAACATGCAACTTTAAATACTATATCTGATTTCAAAACAGAGATTGCATCAAGTAGAACTTTCTGCTTCTTACACGAATTAGAGGAGCTTATAGACAATAACTTAGTTAAAGGTGGAGACATTAATAATGCTATTGTTATAGTGGAGAATAAGCTCTCTAATAAAAAACTGATAGAACTAAAAAAAGTGTTTAATAACCCTAAGATTAAGGTTAGCAAGAACGGCTATCTTAACAATCTAACTTTAAGGTATAAAAACGAAGCTGCAAGACATAAACTGCTAGATATAGTTGGGGACTTATCATTAGTCGGAAGACCAATAAAAGGAAAAATAACCGCATTAAAACCAGGACATAAAAACAATACTAAATTTGCAAAGAAATTAAAAGAAATTATGATGCAACAAGTAAGTGAAACGGTGCCAGAAATTAATTTCAAAGAGGCTCCACTATATAACAAAGAGAGAATCAAAAAGATTTTACCTCATAGAGACCCTTTTCTGTTTATTGATGAGATAAGAGAAATTGGAGAGGATTTTATTATAGGAGTTAAATTTGTAAGGGCTGATGAGGAGTATTTTAAAGGTCATTTCCCCGGTGAACCAGTTATGCCAGGAGTACTACAATTAGAGACCATGGCTCAAACAGGAGGTGTTCTAATCTTAAGCACTGTCCCAAACCCTGAAGACTATCTAACCTTCTTTATGAAGATTGAAGATGCTAGATTCAAACAAAAAGTAGTGCCTGGGGATACTATTATCTTTAGATTAAATCTTATCTCTCCAATCAGAAGAGGCCTCTGCCACATGCGTGGTGTAGGTTTTGTGAACGGAAAAATTGTTGTGGAAGCTAGCCTACTTGCAAAAATTGCACCTAAAAAATAAATTATGCATCAACCTCTAGCATACATACATTCTGATTCAAATATCGCAAGAAACGTAGTGATTGATCCCTTTGTCACCATTGAAAAGAATGTGACAATTGGAGAAGGGACATGGATAGGAAGTAATGTTACTATTATGGAAGGAGCTCGTATTGGGAAGAACTGTAAAATTTTTCCTGGAGCTGTAATCTCTGCCATCCCCCAAGATTTGAAATTTCAGGGCGAAACATCTCTGAGTGTTATTGGTGATAATTGTACAATTAGAGAATGTGCAACTATTAATAGAGGAACCTCAGCAAGTGGAACAACAGTTGTTGGGGAAAACTGTCTAATAATGGCATATGCACATATTGCCCATGACTGTGTGATTGGCAATAATTGTATTATAGTTAATAGTGTTGCTCTTGGAGGGCATGTTACTATTGGAGATTTTGCAATCATTGGTGGATTATCAGCAATACATCAATTTGCTAGTGTTGGTAAACATGCCATGGTATCTGGAGGCTCGTTAGTTAGAAAAGATGTCCCCCCCTATGTGAAGGCGGCTCGTGAACCATTATCCTTTGTTGGAATTAACTCGATAGGATTAAGAAGAAGAGGGTTCTCGGATCAAAAAATAAAAGAAATACAAGACATATTTAGAATCTTATATCAAAAAAATAACAACAATACACAAGCAATATTAAAAATAGAAACTGAGATCGATGCTTCACCAGAAAGAGATGAAATCATCTCATTCATACAAAACTCTGGCAGAGGAATCATGAAAGGTTTTAATCAAAAATAGGATCATGGCTACAACATCAGACTTTAGAAACGGACTTTGTTTTAATCATAATGGAGAACCTTGGAAGATCGAATCATTCTTACATGTTAAACCAGGGAAAGGACCGGCATTTGTAAGAACAAAGATTAGAAATCTTAATACTGGAAGACTCCTAGAAAATACTTTTACATCAGGAGTTAAGATTGATGTAATTAGAGTAGAAAATAGAAAATATCAGTTCTTGTATGCTGAAGGAAATGATTATCATCTAATGAACAATGATGATTACGAACAGATCATGATACAAAAAGATTTTATTGACCATGTTGAATTCTTAAAAGAAGGAGAAAATGTTGAAGTATTATTTCATGCTGATCAAGGGATGCCTTTATCAGCACAAGTTCCGTCACATGTTGTATTAGAAATAACATTCACAGAGCCAGGTGTAAAAGGCAACACTGCAACTAATGCCACAAAACCTGCTACTACTGAGAGTGGGGCAACAATAAATGTACCTTTATTTATTAATGCAGGAGATAAAATTAAGATTGATACTATAACAAAATCTTATATAGAAAGAATCAAATAATAATGAAGAAACACAATTTTTCAGCTGGACCATGTATCCTGCCTCAAGAAGCTCTACAACAAGCATCTCAAGCAATACTTAATTTCAATAATGACAATCTATCTTTAATCGAAATATCACATAGAAGCCAACCATTTATTGATGTTATGGATAAAGCAAGGAGTCTAGTAAAAGAACTACTAGAAATCCCAGAAGGATACTCTATATTATTCTTGCAAGGTGGGGCTAGTTTAGAATTTTTAATGGCACCTCTCAATCTTATGCAGAATGAAGGGAAGGCCGCCTATACTAATACAGGTGCTTGGGCGAAGAAAGCAATTACAGAAGCAAATAATATAGGGGAAGTTATAGTAGTTGGTGACTCTTCAGACAAAAACTATAATTATATTCCTAAAGGATATCAGATTCCTAATGATGTTGACTACTTCCATTGCACATCAAACAATACTATATATGGTACACAAATGAAAGAATTCCCATCATGCCCTACACTTATGGTTTGTGATATGAGCTCAGACATATTTAGCAGAAAAATCAATGTGAATAATTTTGATTTAATCTATGCAGGAGCACAGAAGAATATGGGCCCTGCAGGAACAACATTAGTAATCTTGAAAGATGAAATACTAGGAAAAACAGAAAGGAAGATCCCAACTATGTTAGATTACAAGACACATATTAAGAAAGATAGTATGTTCAATACCCCACCGGTTTTTCCAATTTATGTTTCTATGCTCAACCTGCAATGGTTAAAAGATCTAGGAGGAATTGAAACAATCGAAAAAATAAATCAAGAAAAGGCTAAGATATTATATGCAGAAATTGACAGAAACCCTCTTTTTACAGGAACAGCTAATAAAGAAGATCGCTCTAATATGAATATTTGCTTCTTACTAAAAGATGCCAGTAAGGAAGAGCTATTTAACCAACTATGTGATGATGCAGGAATTAATGGAATAAAAGGCCATAGATCAGTTGGTGGATATAGAGCATCGATTTATAATGCAATGCCAATTGATAGCGTAAAAGTATTAATAGATATAATGAAAAAAATAAAATAACAACAGGATGATTAAGATATTAGCAAATGATGGAATATCACAAGCAGGGATTGACGCATTAATGTCAAAAGGATTCACTACTATAGCAGAACATGTTGCACAAACTGATCTAATAGAGAACATAAATAAAGAAAAATATGAAGTTCTTTTAGTAAGAAGTGCCACTACTGTAAGGAAAGATCTGATTGATGCATGCCCGGATTTAAAGATTATTGGGAGAGGCGGTGTAGGAATGGACAATATTGATGTTGATTATGCGCGCAAAAAAGGAATCAAGGTGATTAATACACCAGCCGCATCATCAGCCTCAGTGGCTGAACTAGTTCTAGCACATTTATTTGGAATGGCACGCTTCCTATTTGACAGTAACCGAAAAATGCCCCTCACAGGAGATTCCGATTTCAAAGGTCTCAAAAAGTCTTATGCAAATGGGAAAGAATTATCAGGAAAAACACTTGGAATAATTGGTTTTGGTAGAATAGGGCAAGAAGTGGCGAAGAAGGCTATTGGGATTGGAATGAATGTCATGGCACATGATAAATTTATTGAAGAAGCCAATATTACGTTAAACTTCTTTAATGGAGATAAAAAATCCTTCACTATTGAAACTGACAGCCTAAATGATGTACTTGCAAAATCTGATTTCATCACTCTACATGTCCCTAAGATAGGAGATAAAGCAGTTATTGGTGCAGAACAAATTGGAATGATGAAAAAAGGAGCAGGAATTATAAATGCTGCTAGAGGCGGTGTGATTGATGAAACCGCACTAATGTTTGCACTAGACAAGCATAAGTTAGCATATGCAGGATTAGATGTTTTTGATAATGAACCAAACCCCAGTATACATATTTGCATGCATAATGCTATATCACTTAGCCCCCATATTGGAGGTGCTACACTTGAGGCACAACAAAGAATTGGAGTAGAACTTGCAGATCAAATCACTGAATATTTTGAAAAATAATTATGGTGAAAGTTCGTCCTTTTAAAGCAATCAGACCAGCAAGAGACAAGGCAAATCTAGTTGCATCGCGCTCTTACTTAACTTACTCTGAAACAACTATAAAAGAGAAATTAGATCACAACCCCTACACCTTTCTACATATTATAAACCCTGACTATAATACTAATAGAAAAGCAACTGGAATTGCTAAATTTAAACTTGTAAAAGAGAGATTTAAGCAGTTTATTCGTGAAGACATCTTAAAGAGAGATGAGATGGATTCTTTTTATATTTATCAGAAGCAAGATCAGCTTAATATCTTTACTGGAATTATTGGGGCCTCCTCAGTTGAGGATTATCTGAATAATAAAATAAGAAAACACGAACAGACTCTTACCAAAAGAGAGAACATGTTTTGTGAATATCTAGAAACAACAGGATTTAATGCGGACCCCGTATTACTAGCCCATGAGCCAAACGAAGAGATAAAAAAAATTCTTAATAAGTACACAAGGAATAGATCAGAATACGAATTTACGACAACAAATAAATCACTACATAAATTATGGGTAGTTAATGATTTAGATGATATCGAGACTATAATAAATACTCTAGATAAAATAGAAAGAGTATACATTGCTGATGGCCATCATAGATGTGCTTCTTCAGCATTACTATCTAAACATAAAGATTCTGAATCAAGCTCTTATTTTATGAGTTATCTAATTGAAGAGAATCAATTAAATATTCTAAATTTTAACCGATTAGTTAAAAATTTAAATGGCCTAACATATAAACAGCTGTTAGAAAAAATTAAGACCAACTATACTGTCTCTTATAAAAAAGGAATAGCTGCCTATTCCCCAATTCTAGAGAATGAAATTAGCATGTATCTAGACGGGAAATGGTATTCTCTGATTGCAAATAAAAAAAGATACGATTCTACAACTTCAAGTTTAGATCCATCCATCCTATCTGATAATATACTAAGACCTATCTTAGAAATAGTTGATGAGAGAACCGATCACAACATCTCATTTTTAGAAGGTACAATCCCTTTGTCAACTATAAAGGACAAAGTAGATAGTGGCGAATATGCTGCTGGATTCGTTCTCAAACCTATTTCTATATCTGCAATTAAGAGAGTAGCAGATAATAATGAAATAATGCCTCCTAAAAGCACCTATGTAGAGCCAAAATTACGTTCAGGACTGACCATCTACCCTATTACATAATGAGTATTGCCAGCAATCTCAAATTAATAACAAGTAGTATTCCATCTAATGTGACTCTAGTGGCTGTTTCCAAAACAAAAACAAATGCTGATATACTTATAGCTCACAATGCAGGACAAATAATCTTTGGAGAGAATAAAGTCCAGGAATTAGAGAAAAAACATAAGGAGCTCCCATCTGACATTCAGTGGCACATGATAGGACATCTACAAACTAATAAAGTAAAATACATCGCCCCTTTTGTTAGTTTAATTCATGCAATAGATTCCATTAAATTACTTAAAGAAATTAATAAAAGAGCAAAGCAGAATAATAGAACCATTGACTGCCTTTTACAAGTACATATAGCAGAAGAAGCTACAAAGTTTGGTTTCAGAATTAATGAGATAGAGAAGGTGATAGAAAGATCAAAAGAATTTAAAAACATCAAGATTGTAGGGATTATGGCAATGGCAACATTTACAGACAATGCTAAACAGATAAACAAAGAGTTTGCAAGCATTAATGAATTATTTGAGAGCATCAGAACAAAAGATATTAATACTCTTTCCATTGGAATGAGTAACGATTATAAATTAGCCATTGATAATGGAAGCAACATGATTAGAGTAGGAAGTGCTATATTTGGAAACAGAAATTAATATGAAAAAAATAATATCAACCAAAAAAGCGCCAGCAGCTATAGGACCATATAGCCAGGCCATCTTAAGTGATAATACCCTCTACTGTTCTGGACAGATAGCAATAAACCCAGAGACAGGAGATTTGATAATAGATAACATTAGAGATGAAACAAATCAAATAATGAAAAATATAGAGGCAGTATTAAAAGCCGCTAACATGCATTTCAGTAATGTGGTTAAGTGTTCCATTTTTATGAAAAGCATGGAAGATTATTCCGAAATAAATAAAATTTATGCGAACTACTTTAAAGTAAATCCTCCTGCAAGGGAGGCGATAGAAGTATCTGGTTTACCTAAAGATGTTAATGTTGAGATATCTGTTATCGCAATACATTAAATGAATCTAACTCAGGAGATAATAAAAGGAAATACTACTGCCCTAGGGAAGGGCATAACCTTAATTGAAAGCAGATTACCAGAAGATGAAATAAAAGCCCAGGACTTACTTGCAAGCTGCCTACCTAAAAGCGGAAAATCTATTCGGATTGGTATAACAGGAGTTCCAGGAGTTGGAAAGAGTGCCTTTATTGAAACAGCAATACGAACAAGACTTTCAATTAGCTGCAGATGAAGACCGTGGAAGAGCTTCTCTGCATTTAGTTCCACACAGGAGTTATTTTTAATGGCATATGCTGTTGGTAAATATTCAAGAGCTCAGTGTGATAGGTGTGGCTTTGTTTATAAATACACACAATTAAAAACTGAATGGAATAACTTAAAAGTTTGTTATGATTGTTTTGAGCCTAAACACCCTCA
>PCBP01000086.1 GCA_002730985.1 Flavobacteriales bacterium
AGAATTCTACTTATTTTTACTGGAATCATATTATTATTTGTATTTCAGTTTGCTGCTATCCCATTTATTGTAATTTTATACCTGATTTTATCACTCCTAAATAATATACTATAATTATGAAATTCACAGCTGAAATAAATGTAATGCCACTCAAATCATTATTAGACCCACAAGGAAAAGCCGTAAGTGCAAGCATGGGAAATGTTGGTTTATCTGAAATCGAAAATGTAAGGATTGGGAAACATATTACATTAGAAATTGAGGCAGAGAACAAAGAAGTAGCCGCAAGAAAAGTTGATCAGGCGTGTAAAAAGATGCTATGCAATCAAATTATGGAATCTTATATATTTACTTTAAAAGAAGTCTAATCACTCCCTAATACCGAGATGATTCTTATTGTTTCCTCTACGGTTATTTAAAACCACCTAAACAGCTTAGTTACTGCTAATCAAGCAGATAAGATTAAAATAATATGACAAATATCATACTTTTAGAAAAAAATTCTTAAGTTTGGAGAGTTCAAAACAGTAAAAGTAACGACAAACTGTGTATTACTTTCTGAGTTCGAAATTCTTGCCTAGATAGACTTTCCGGACCTGCTCATCTGAAGCAAGTTCCTCTGCAATACCCTGTTTTAATATCTTCCCTTCAAACAGAAGATAAGCTCTATCAGTAATATCTAAGGTCTCATGTACATTATGATCAGTAATCAATATACCGATATTCTTATCCTTCAATGTAGCTACTATCTGCTGAATATCTTCAACAGCAATAGGGTCAACACCTGCAAATGGCTCATCTAGTAGTATAAACTTAGGATTAGTGGCTAAGGCTCGTGCAATCTCAGTTCTTCTTCTCTCTCCTCCTGAGAGCAAGCCTCCCTTGTTTTTACGAACAGCCTGTAGACCAAACTCATCTAATAAAGATTCACATCTTTCATGCTGATCTTCTTTTGACAAATCGCCCATCTCTAATACAGACAAAAGATTATCTTCGACACTCATTGTTCTAAATACTGATGCCTCTTGCGCTAAATACCCAACACCCATTTGAGCACGCTTATACATGGGTAATTTGGTTATATCTATATTATCTAAATACACATTTCCTGCATCTGCCTTGACTAAACCGACCATCATGTAAAAAGATGTAGTCTTACCTGCTCCATTCGGGCCTAAAAGCCCAACAATCTCTCCCTGTTTTACCTCAACAGAAACACCATTTACAACTGCCCGTTTTCCATAGTACTTTACAATATTATCAGCTCTTAGAATCATTATTTCTTCTTTTCTTGATTTGCAATAACTTTTACAGATATCCTTATACTTATTTCATAAAGTACAATTAAAGGTAATAATACTAAAATTTGGGAAGTAACATCGGGAGGAGTGATAATAGCTGCCAAAATAAGTATTGCTACTATTGCATGTTTACGATAAACACGCATGAACTCAGGGGTTAGCAAACCAATCTTAGTTAAAAAGTACACCAATATAGGCAACTCAAAAATTATTCCAGTTGCAAAACTAATAGTTGTAACTGTAGATACAAATGAAGTTAAACTAATCTGATTAGCAACAGTATTACTTACCTGATATGAACCTAGAAAATTTACAGATAAAGGAGTGATCACATAGTATCCAAACAAAACACCAAGCAGGAATAAAACAGAACTAAAGAATACAATCCCTCTTGCCATCTTAGTTTCATTTGCATGTAAAGCAGGACTAATAAAACGCCAAAACTCCCAAAAAACATATGGAAAAGCTACTATAAAACCTGCAAAAATAGAAGTAGTAATATGAGTAGAAAACTGCCCACTCATACTTATATTCATTAAAGAAAAAGGAGACTCTCTAAGGCAAAATGCATCTTCTAGTCCTAAATATTGAGATATTGCACAAAGTGCTTTGTAAGTAGGAAAATCTGTATATTTAGGACCTAAAAGAATTACATCAAAAACAATATCCTTAAATATAAATGCAATAATTGCAAAAGATAATATAGCCATAGCTGATCGTATTAAATGCCATCTAAAAATTTCCAGATGATCTAAGAAAGACATTTCTTTATCATCAGTACTCATTATAGAATACCCTCTTTTAGTATTTCATGTATATGTACAATCCCAATATACATATCTTTGTCCTTTACAATTATTTGACTAATCTTATTGTCTTCCATAATCTGTAGTGCATCATAAGCTAAATTATTAACTGAAATTGTTTTTGGATTTGAACTCATAATATCTTTTGCCAATAAAACTGAGAAAGCATCTCCTTTTTCCAGCATCCTTCTCAAATCTCCATCGGTAATAATTCCTTCTAGTTTATCATCTCTGAATACAGCCGTGGCTCCTAATCTTTTCTGAGAGATCTCAATAATTACTTCATTAATAGTGGCATTATAATCAACTTTAGGGCTGCTATCATCTGATAAAATATCCTCTACTTTCAGATATAACCTTTTTCCAAGAGTTCCTCCTGGATGAAAACGAGCAAAATCTTTATCTGAAAAATCTTTACATGCTAATAGACTAGTGGCAATAGCATCTCCCATTACTAATTGAGCAGTAGTTGAAGATGTTGGTGCTAAATTATTTGGACATGCCTCTTGCTCTACACTGACATCTAATGTGAAATCAGACTCTTTGGCTAAAAAAGATTTTGTATTACCTGTTAATGCAATAATCTTATTGCCCATACTTTTAATAAAAGGAACAAGTGCTTTAACCTCAGGAGTATTTCCGCTCTTTGAAATGCAAATTACCACATCCCCATTCTGAATATTTCCTAAATCACCATGTATTGCATCAGCTGCATGTAAAAAAATAGCTGGTTGTCCTGTAGAATTAAAAGTAGCAACCATCTTATTAGCAATATTAGCACTCTTTCCTATCCCAGCAACTATCAGGCGGCCTTGTGCACTAAGAATCAAATTAATAACACTTACAAAATTATCATTAATACTACTCTCGAGTTTTGCTATTGCAGCTAACTCAATAGCGATTGTTTCTTTCGCATTTTTTTTTATATCAGATGAGGATTTCATAAAATAAAATAGTATTTTCGTATACTGAGAACAAAAGTATCACATTTTTACAATTAATGAGCATTTCATCACAAACACTACACAAAAATCTTAGAGATATTTTTGGGTACAATAGTTTTAGAGGAGAGCAGGAAGAAATAATCAAGAATCTTCTTGAGGGGAATGATTCAATGGTCATTATGCCTACTGGAGGAGGGAAATCAATGTGCTATCAGCTACCTGCACTTATCTCAAATGGTTGCGCCATAATAGTTTCTCCTCTCATTGCGCTTATGAAAAATCAAGTTGATGTGCTCAGAGGTTATTATAAGGATGATAGTATTGCTCATGTACTTAACTCTTCATTAACAAAAACACAGACTGCACAGGTTAAAGAAGACATCACTAGTGGAAAAACTAAACTACTATACGTAGCTCCTGAATCATTAGTGAAGACTGAAAATACCGAATTCTTTAAAGCTACTAAAGTTTCCTTTTATGGCATTGATGAGGCTCACTGCATCTCTGAATGGGGACATGACTTTAGGCCAGAATACAGAAAATTAAGACAAATTATAGACACTATTGGCAGTGCTCCTGTTATTGCTCTTACAGCTACCGCAACACCTAAGGTTAGACTAGATATTATGAAGAACCTTCAGATTAATGATGGAAGATTATTCCTTGATTCATTTAATAGAAGTAATCTTTTTTATGAGATTCAACCAAAAAAGGATGTTGCGAAACAGATAATTCAGTATATCAAAAACCGGAAAGGAGAGTCAGGAGTTGTTTACTGCTTAAGCAGAAAAAAAGTGGAGGAAATATCCGAAACTCTACAAATTAATGGAATCAATGCCCTCCCTTATCATGCGGGACTAGACTCTAAAAAAAGAGTCGAGCATCAAGAAGCATTCTTAATGGATGACTGTAATGTTATAGTAGCTACAATTGCTTTCGGAATGGGAATTGACAAGCCAGATATTAGATTTGTAATTCATCACGATATACCTAAAAGTTTAGAAGGATATTACCAAGAGACTGGAAGAGCTGGCAGAGATGGGGGGAAGGGTGATCTAATGACTTATTATGATTATAAAGATATTGAAAAGTTAGAAAAATTCTTACAAGGCAAACCTGTCGCAGAGCAAGAAGTTGGTCGTCTACTTATTATGGAAACTATTGCCTTCTCTGAAACTTCTATATGTAGAAGGAAGTACCTGCTTTATTATTTTGGGGAAGAATTTGATGCTAAAAACTGCAACAAAATGTGTGACAATTGTAAAGATCCTAAAATAAAAATTGAAGGGAAAAATTACATAAAACTATTATTAAAGGTTGTTGATGGTGCAAATGAAAGATTCAAGCCAAAAGAAATAGCAAAAATAATGATGGGAGAGAGTAATGCTCTTATAAAACAAAACATGCACCAATTAGAGGGGATTTTTGGAAGTGGAGATAAGAAATCCGTAAATTTTTGGCATTCAGTAATTCGCCAAGCTTATGTCAAACAATTACTTACAAAAGAAATTGAAAGCTATGGTGTTCTTAAATTAACTGATAAAGGAAGAAAATTCATTAAACACCCTTATAGTTTAGAAATAATGGAGGATCATAATTATGATGAAACTACATCAACAAAATCTACAGGGCAAAAAGGAGCGGCCGCAGATGAAATATTGTTTAATATCTTGAAGGATGTCAGAAAGAAGCTAGCTAAAGAGATCAAACTTCCTCCAGCAATTATTTTTACAGAACCATCATTAATTGATATGGCAAACCAATACCCAACTTCAATGGAAGAAATGTCGAAAATACAAGGTGTGGGAATTGGAAAAGCTAACAAATATGGGGGGGAATTTATTGATACCATTAGTAAATATGTAAAAGAAAATGATATTGTAAGACCTCAAGACTTTACTGTTAGAACTGTCCCGAATAAGTCATCAAACAAAATCTATATCATTCAGTCATTAGATAAGAAAATAGGGATAGATGACATCGCAACTGGCAAAGGGATATCTATTGATGAATTACTACAAGAAATGGAAGAAATTGTTGAAGGAGGCACTCGTCTTAATCTTAGTCATATCATATTAGATATTATGGATCAAGAAGAGCGAGATGATATCCATGAATTCTTTAAAAGTACAGAGGGATTCTCGTTTGATGAAGCAAGAGTAGAATTTGAAGAAGAAGTATTTAATGATGATGAAATTCGACTCTTAAGAATTGACTTTATTTCTCAAGTAGCAAACTAAAAAATGAAGACCTTAATTTTATCAAGCTCATTATCTAAAAGATCACGCTCATTTATTCTATGCCATGAAGTCTTAAAGATCCTCTCTTCTGAAGGGGTTAACTGTACAATTGTAGATGCAAGAAATATAAAAATACAGCCTACACATAATGAAGTAACTGATGAAATGAAAGCTTTAGCTAAACAGATAGAAGAAACAGACAATATTATTATTGGCATGGGAGTCCATTGCTATAGCATAAATGATTCTCTAAAAATTTTATTGGATAATTGTTTTTCAGCAGCCACTGGGAAATTCTATGGGATATTATGTGCGGCAGGTGGAGAGCGAAGCTACTTATCTACTATGCATCTGACACAAATATGCATGAATGAATGGAGAATGATTCAATTACCAAGAGTAGTCTATGCTACTAAGAAAGATTTTAAAGAAGATAACATCTCCTCAACTGAATTGTTAGAAAGAATAAGGTCTTTTTCAGAAGAGTTCCAATCAATAGGAAGTAAATTATTACACTAGCTTTTAATAGCAAGATACGCCATTAGACCCATACCAATTCTCAAAGCATCTTCATCAATGTCAAATTGAGAAGTGTGCAAACCATGTGTAATACCTTTAGCATTATTAGCAGTGCCTAGACGATAGAAACAAGAAGGAACTTTATTGCAATAATATGCAAAATCTTCTGCTGTCATTCTTAAAGAAAGATCCACTACATTCTCATCCCCCATGTATTCTTTTGCACAAGTAATAGCTTGACTTGTTAATTTCTCATCATTATTCAAGGAAGGGTAGCCTTTATAAATCTTAAAATGGACATCAAGATTATACTTGTTCGCAATCTTATTTGCAATCTCTTGCATTTGAATATGCGCTAAACATCTATAATCTTCATCAATAGTTCGAAAAGTTCCTTTTAACTCAACTTTATCTGGTATCACATTACAATACCCATTTGCTTCTACAAAACCTATTGCAAAGACAGCAGGAATATTACTACAAGGCAAGAAATGCTCTTCTAAGCTAATAATCAATTTTGCTGCAGCAATAATAGGATTATTATAGGTTTCTGGCAAGGCTGCATGACCACCAGATCCAGAAATAGTTATTTGGATCTCATCAGCCGATGCCATATATTTTCCCGGGCAGAAACCAACCTTGCCTACTTCTAATTCAGGAAACACATGCTGTCCAAACATTTTCTGAACTTTTGGATTCTCTAAGACTCCTTCCTTTATCATTTGCTGAGCCCCTCCAGGATATTGCTCTTCAGCTGGCTGAAAAATAAATTTTATACTTCCTTCCCATTCCTTACTTAAAGTGTCTAATATTTTAACCACACCTAACAAGGCTGCGGTATGAACATCATGTCCACATGCATGCATTATGCCTTTATTTTGGGAACAATATTCTACATCATTCTCTTCAATAATTGGCAAAGCATCAAAATCAGCGCGCAAAGCAAGTGTCTTTAAGGCTGAGTTATTACCTTCTAATAAAACTACTATGCCAGTATCAGCAATGCCCTCAATATAAGGGATTCTCCAGCTTTTAAGGATAGATTTTATATAAGCAGAAGTCTCATATTCATTAAAGGAAAGTTCAGGATTTTTATGAATTTGCCTTCTAATTTGAACAATATCTTCAAAAATATTCTCAGCTATTTCTTTAATCTTATTTATCATCTCGAAAAAAGAATTTTTATAGCAGCTATTAACATTACAAAAGCAAAAAATCTTCTAACGATCTGATCTGGCAGATTAATAGATAGCTTAGATCCAAAATATCCTCCTACTACAAAAGTAAGTGCTATGACAGCAGCATATTCCCATTTTACGAAACCTTCTTTGTAATAATTAATCGCAGCCAAAATACCAATAGGTGGTAACATAGCAAATAATGCGGTGCCCTGAGCCTGATGCTGTGTAAATCCTAAGAAAATAACCAACAGAGGAATCATCAAAATCCCGCCACCGACTCCTACTAAACCACTTAGTAATCCTGCTAACAAACCAATAATAATTAATAATATAACAGTTGGGATACTCATAACACAAATATAAAAAAGGAATTGTCAGTAAAGACATACAAAAAGATATAATTTTAAATCACTAATTAACATACATTTGCAGGCAGAAGAAAAAACCATGAAAATTAAATCCTTCACATTCAATCTCTTCCAGGAGAATACTTATGTAATCTATGATGAGACTAAAGAATGTATTATTATCGATCCAGGATGCTACACTGAAGAGGAAAGAAACACACTAACACACTTTATAATTAGCAAAGAATTAAAACCTGTGAAACTAATTAACACTCATTGCCATATTGATCACATATTAGGAAATAAATTTGCAAGCAGGGAATGGAATATAGAATTATATTCACACAAAGCAGAATTACCTCTACTTGAGAATTCAAGTGAAATTGGAAAGATCTATGGTCTAGAAGATTATGAAGGGTCTCCTTATCCGAAAAAAAATCTATCTGATGGTGATATACTTACCTTTGGAAAAAGCAGTTTTGAAATTCTATTCACTCCGGGACATTCTCCGGGACATATCTGCCTTTATAACAAAAAAAATAATCTAATTATAGCAGGGGATGTTATTTTTCAAAAAAGTATAGGTCGTACTGATCTACCTGGAGGAGATTATGACACTCTAATTCAAAGTATAAACAACAAACTACTTCCGTTGCCCAATGAAACTAAAATATTCTGCGGACACGGTCCTTCTACCAATTTAGAATTTGAGAAAAAGCATAATCCTTTTCTTAATTAATTTAACTTTTGTTGTTTTTTAACATCTACAACAAATTGTTTTATTTGTTGTTCATTTTCTTTCCTACAGACAAGTAAAATCCCCTGATTTTCTACAACTATATATCCATTCATACCATGCATTACAACTATCTTATCATCTGGAACCTTAATAATATTATCTGATGAATCATAAAGCAAGACATTGCTTCCCTGCACTGCATTTCTATTATCATCAAGAGTAAGATGTGTATACAAAGATCCCCAAGTTCCTAAATCGCTCCAGCCAAAATCAGCAGGATATACATATACATTATCTGATTTCTCCATGATTCCATAATCAATAGATATATTTTTACAACCAGCAAATACTCTATCAATAAATTCCGTTTCTTTATCCGTATTGTAAAATTGCTTCCCTTCTTCAAAGATATCATACATATCACGCAACTGTTTACGATACGCTAAAGTTATTGATTTAGCGCTCCAAACAAAAATTCCAGAATTCCATAAAAAATCACCACTATCTAAAAAATTAAGAGCCAGCTCCTGATCTGGTTTCTCGGTAAAAGTCTTAACTCTCATTATCTTCTGATGATCATTTAATTGCTCAGATGTAAATTGGATGTATCCATAACCTGTTTCAGGACGTGAAGGGTTAATACCAAGAGTTAACAAAATATCATTATTAGCAACTACTTTCAATGAATCATTTACAACTCTTACAAACTCATCCTCTTTAAGAATCATATGATCAGATGCAGCAATTATCATATTAGCATTCTCATTCATACTCTGAATTTTGAAAGCTGCATAAGCAACACAAGGAGCAGTATTTCTCATAGCCGGTTCGCACAAGATATTAGCTTCAATTACACCTGGCAATTGTTCTAGGCACAGAGTTTTATATTTTCTATTAGTTACAATTAATATGTTCTCAGAAGGGCATACTCTTTGTAAACGATTAAATGTTTGCTGCATTAATGTCTCCCCCACACCTAGAATATCTAAAAATTGTTTTGGGAGAGTGGCTTGACTTATTGGCCAAAACCTTGATCCTATCCCTCCTGCCATTATTACAGCATAATTGTTTTTATTCATCTTGAAATATCTTTTCAATAAAATTGGTCGCTAAAATACAACAATTAATACTATAGTTTATTTTGTCTTAATCACTTCTGCAAAAGGATAGAATAAATATATCTTATTTGTTTTGCATTCAACACACTTGTATCTTTTCCTGATCTTCTCTCCTTTGATAAAAATTCTTCCACTAGTGGTTCTGAAGCACTCCCCTAGAGCTAAATCTGACAAAATCAATGACTCTACTTGATCATACTTTCTTAATACTTTAACCAAATCCAAATCAGTAGAAGTAGATGCTTTGGGATTTATCATATGGAGACTTAATACTTTCAATATATCTTCTGGGAAATAATCAGGACTTAGAAAGTGTATCATTAAAGACCTAAAGGTTAATTTCCAGCTTTTAGCATGCGGCTTTACTCTATTTCGATATTTCTTAAATACGAAAGCATGTGCTAACTCATGAGTTAAAGTAATTAAAAATGAATATTTATTCAGATTATTATTGATAGAAATACTCATCCGATTACCTGTAACTTTAAAATCTCCTAACTTCGTTTTTCTTGGATTTGAGATTCTAACATCAATCTTAAGCTCATCAACCCAACATCGCAACAATTTATGGCTCTTTTTAGGAGTAAATGAATAAAAAGCACTCATTAGATTAGTATTTGATTTGTTAATTGTGACAATACTCTACATGACTTAGAATCCTAGGGATAAAGCTATATAACCTACAACTAAAGCAACTACTAATCC
>PCBP01000087.1 GCA_002730985.1 Flavobacteriales bacterium
CATTATCTCTTTTAAACTTTGTAGCGATTGCGCTCCTAACTTCAGGCAGTCCAGGTACTGGTGTGTAATGGGAGAAATTATCGTTAATAGCTTTTTGTGCCGCTTCCTTTATGAATTCTGGAGTGTCAAAATCTGGCTCTCCAAGGCTTAGTGAAATAACGTCAACTCCTTTAGCTTGTAATTCTCTACTCATCTGCGCCATAGCAAGTGTTGCTGATTCTGAGAGGCGGCTTAGTCTATTTGATACTTTGGTCATTCTACTAATTTTTAGTCCTACAAAGATAGTATTTAGATATTATATTAGAGATCTTGTGTAGTAATTTTTTTTGTATCTTTACAAGATGAGAAATATGTTATTTATACTAGTCGCAATCCTTTGTGCAATGAATATACAAGCTCAAAAGGTTTTTTCAGTAAGATATGCTAGTCAGGCCGATATAAAAGTATTTGTAGAGAAATATGAAAGCATGGCTGACCTGGCAGTATACAAGGTTGATTATGAGAATCGTGCAGTTATAAATAATGGGCAATGGTTTTTTGTAGATTATGAGAGTGAAGCAGATAAGAAAATTTTTTTTGTAGATTATGCCAGTCAGGCTGATGTTACTATCTTCTTTACTAAATATATTAACAGAGCAGGATGGAAGAAAAAAGAAAAAATTCACTTATTTTATTAAAATAACAAGTTGCTATAATGACAAAGAAATATTGGCGGATTATTTTTGTTAGCTTGAGAATAACATTATCTGGATTAATAACTAGAAAATATTTATTTCTACTTTTTTGTTTCCCTTTAGGTTTCCTATTTAAGGGTGATCATGGAAGAATTCATTAAAGCATAATAGATGCGGTATGCTTTATTTTCCATCTTAATTGTTTTTGCTTCCTGTAACAGAGGGGAAGTGGATGACTATGAAGTTTATCTTTCTCATAATGATACAGTTAGATACGTAGGTAAGGAGCAGTGCAGAATGTGTCATGCAGATATCTATGATTCTTATATACATACTGGGATGGGTAATTCTTTACATTATGCTACAAGGGAGCATAGTGCGTTAGAAGGAACTAATATGCCAATTATTAATGATACTGTTAGAAATCTTTCGTATCAGCCATTTTTCAAGAATGATAGCTTGTTTATTAGAGAATTTAGATTGTTGGGTAAAGATACAGTACATAGACTTGTTAAAAAAGTTGACTATAAAATTGGTAGTGGACAACATACTAATTCACATCTATTTATGATAAATGGTTATATGCACCAGATACCTTATACTTACTATACTCAAGAAGAGATTGCTGATTTACCACCAGGATTCGAAGGAAAGAACAATAGTAGGTTTTCGCGTGAAATTGCTTTAGAGTGTATGAGTTGTCATAATGCCAAGACCAATCATGAAAATGCTTCTTCAAATAGGTATAATGATATGCCTCAAGGAATCGATTGTGAAAGATGTCATGGGCCTGGAGAAGTGCATGTAAAAAGAAAGCTTGCTGGTGAAATTATTGATACTTCAAGCTATATTGATTATTCTATCGTTAATCCTGCAAGATTGCCTTTGGATTTACAGTTTGATATTTGCCAAAGGTGTCACTTGCAAGGAACCTCTATTTTAGCCACTGGCAAATCATTTGAGTCTTTTAAGCCAGGTATGCATCTTGAGGATGTTATGGATACTTACTTGCCAAGATATGAAAATGATCATTCATTTATTATGGCATCTCATGTAGACAGGTTGCAGCAAAGTTCTTGCTTTGAGAACTCAGATATGACTTGTGTTTCCTGTCATAATCCGCATAAGAGTGTAACCACTTTGGGTAGTAATTATTTTGATAGTAAATGCATGCAATGTCATGACATATGTGATGATAAACAGATACAAAATTGCACTTCTTGTCATATGCCATCATCATCATCATCTGATATAATGCATGTTACAATAACTGATCATAAAATTGGTGTGCATTCTGATAGTCAATCAGAGAAAGGAAAGTTCTTAGGGTTATTTGCAATAAACAACCCTAAACCTAGTAAGTTGTCAAAAGCCAAAGCTTATTTAAAAAGATATGAGAGTTTTGAGAATGAATCTGTTTATTTAGATTCAGCACTACATTATCTAGCCAGATCAGAAGATAATTTTACTTCTTACATTCAATATTTCTATCTTAGAGCTGATAATATCGGGATGATCAATTTTATAATGAGCAATAAAATAGATGAGGTTAGATATAAAGAATCTGATTTAGCTTTGACATACAGTAGAATGGGAGAGGTGTTTAGCCAGAATAATTTTCCAGTTGAAGCTGAGAAGTATCATAAAAAGGCTATTGAACTTATGTCATTTGTGATTGATTATAAAAATAAATATGGCAGCTTCTTATTTAATAATAATAGGATTGATGAGGCTAAAGAGCAATATTTAGATGCTCTAAAGCTCAATCCTACAATAAAAGAGATTCATGCAAATTTGGGTGTAATTGCTATTTCAGAGGGAAATTATGAACATGCAGAAAGCAATTTAAAGCAAGCTATTGCACTAGACCCTGATTATTTATTAGCATATGAGAATTTGGTAGTTTTATCTCAGAAAATAAAAGATTTTAACGCAACAAAACTATATTTGCATAAAATTTTAGAAATTGACCCTAAACATAAGGCAAAACAGATTTTAGAAAGTTTATAGATTGAGAAAAAGAAGATATAGAAAGAAATCAGCTCTTAAGAAATTTTTAATAGCATTCTTTGTAATTATAATCTTAGGTGGAGGAGGATTAGTCTATGAATTGTATTCTAGAGTATATCAAACAAATATTCTATTCACTAAGGATGCCGCTGAGAAGTATATATACATACCAACAAATTCTGATTTCTCACAGGTTGTGACTATTTTATCTGAGAATGGTTTGCTGCTAAATATAAATTCTTTTGAATGGCTTGCAAAACAAAAAAAATACAATACCAATATTAAGCCAGGCAGGTATAGAATCGACAGAGCCTTAAATAATAATGAGTTGGTTAATCTATTACGTTCTGGGGCGCAAACTCCAATTAGGGTTACTTTTAATAATCTGAGAACAAAAGAAGAGTTGGCTGGCAAGGTTGGAAGTCAAATAGAAGCTGACTCGTTATCCATTATAGGATATATTTCGGACATCTTGTTTCAGAAAAAGTTAGGACTAACAGATGATAATATAGCTTGTATTTTCCTTCCAAATACTTATGAGTTCTATTGGAACACTTCTGCTGAAGAATTTACAAATAGAATGTTGGATGAGTATTCCAGTTTCTGGCATCCAGGAAGAAAGGAGCAGGCAGATAATATAAAGCTTAATTATCATGAAGTCTCAATACTAGCTTCAATAGTTGAAAAGGAGCAAAGTGTTAAATTAGATGAACGTTCAGATATCGCCGGATTATATCTAAATAGATTAAAGAAAGGAATGAAATTACAATCAGATCCTACTGTAATTTTTGCTATAGGCGATTTCTCAATCAGGAGGGTGCTGAAAAAAGATCTTAAATTTGTCTCTCCATATAATACATATATGAATACTGGCTTGCCACCAGGACCAATATGTCTTCCTTCTATAAATGCTATTGATGCTGTGCTAAATGCTGTTGAAAATGATTATTTGTTTATGTGCGCTAAAGAAGACTTCTCAGGTTATCATAATTTTGCAAGGAATTCTAGAGAGCATAGTAGAAATGCGAAAAAATATAGAAGGGCATTAAATAAGAGAAAGATAATGCGTTAATTTAATTAGTTTTGCAAGACTAATCTATATTATGTAATAATGACTAAAATAAAATTTGGAACAGATGGCTGGAGAGCCATAATAGCTGAAGAATATACTACTGATAATGTAGCTAGAGTGAGTGCTGCTACAGCTGATTGGTTAAATGAGAGATTTGTGAATCCATCAGTAGTTGTTGGTCATGATTGCCGTTTTGCTGGCAAACTTTTTGCGGAAACAACTGCAAAGGTTCTGGCAAGTAAAGGTGTGATAGTAAAATTAGCTAAAGGATTTGTTTCAACCCCAATGGTTTCTCTGGGAGTAGTTAAAGAAAAAGCGAATTTAGGAGTTGTTATTACTGCCTCTCATGATCCACCGAGTTATAATGGTTATAAACTAAAAGGTGATTTTGGTGGTCCATTATTGCAAGCTGATATTACAGATGTCGAGAATAGGATCCCAGATAGGAACTCTGTAGATTACACTACTATTTCAATAGATAATTTAGTTAATGAAGGAAAAATTATTTATGTTGATCTGGAAGACATGTATTGCAGACATGCTGAGAGTAAATTTGATTTAGATAGTATTAGAAAATCAAATATGAATTTTGCTTATGATGCCATGTATGGCGCAGGAATGAATGTGGTAAAAAGACTATTGCCAGAGGCTAGACTTCTTCATTGTAGTGATAATCCTGGATTCTTAGGTACTGCTCCTGAACCTATTCATAGAAATCTGCGTGAGTTTTCTGAAATGATGAAAAATAACACTCTAGATTGTGGGCTTGCTACTGATGGTGATGCAGATAGAATCGGGCTTTATGATAGTAATGGTAATTTTATTGATTCGCATCATATCATTCTGCTCTTGATTCATTATTTAGTGAAATATAAAGGAATGAAAGGTAAAGTAGTTACTGCTTTTTCTTGCTCAGTTAAGATAGGTCAGATGTGTAGACATTATGCTCTACTACAGGAAACTGTGCAAATTGGGTTTAAACATATTGCGGGAAAGATGGTTGCTGAGGACATTCTTTTAGGAGGAGAAGAATCAGGTGGCATTGCAACTGCAGGTCATATCCCTGAGCGTGATGGTATTTGGATGGGACTTATTTTATTTGAATTTATGGCTAAATCAGGAAAATCATTAGAAGCTCTAATTACTGAAGTGTATGATATAGTTGGGGCCTTCGCTTTTGAACGTATTGATTTACATATTGAGAATAATAAAAAGCTTAAAATAATTGAGTCTTGTAAGTTAGGGGAATTTACAAGATTTGGAAAATATGAGGTAGAGAGAGTTGAAACTACCGACGGCTTTAAATTCTTTTTTGATTCTGATACCTGGCTTATGATCCGTCCTTCAGGTACTGAACCGGTTTTAAGAACTTATGCTGAGGCTAATACTCAGGATAAGGCGTTTGATATATTGGCTGCCTGTAAGTCAACTATCTTATAAATGAAATCGTTATTCCTGACATTACTTACCTGTTTGTTTTTGCAAATTGATGCGCAGGATCGGAACACACCAAAAATTAGTAATAAAGGCTGGAATGTTAACCAATCCTCTCATAAGGAAAGAAAAAATATACTTTTGATATCTGGAGCTAGCCTATATACAATCTCATTAGTGGGGTTAAATCAACTCTGGTATGCAGATTATCCTAGGAATAAGTTTCATTTCATTAATGATAACGGGGAATGGTTACAGATGGATAAAATGGGACATATGTCGACTTCATATTATATGGGGGTCGCAGGAATTGAGGCCTATGAATGGGCAGGTTTTAGTAAGAAAAAAGCTATTTGGTATGGAGGAATGACAGGGTCCATCTTCTTAACTGTCATTGAAGCGTTAGATGGTACATCGGAGCAGTGGGGAGCTTCACCTGGTGATTTAATAGCAAATACCACAGGCTCCCTTTTGGCTATTGGACAAGCTATGAAATGGAATGAACAAAGAATCCAACTTAAATATAGTTATCACACTACAAGATGGGCTGAGGAGAATCCAGAACAATTAGGAGGTAATCATTTAGAAAGAGTGTTGAAAGATTATAATGGACAGACCTACTGGCTTACCTTTAATATAAAATCACTTCTAAATATTGAAGATGACAACTTTCCGAGTTGGTTTAGTTTGGCTTTAGGATATGGTGGTGAATCTATGACTGAGCCTTACTCTGTAGATGAAAAGAAGACGTATAGGCAGTATTATGTATCATTTGATATTGATTTAAATAGAATTAGGACAAAGAGTAAGTTAGTCAACTCTATATTGCATACGTTTGGATTTTTAAAATTCCCAATATCAGCACTCGAGTTTAGTAATGGGAATATGTACTTTCATCCAATTTATTACTAATGAAGTTTTTGGTAGGAGATAAAGTTCTTTTTAAGAATGAGAATCTACAAGGAGAGATTGTTAAAATAAATTCACCATACAAAGTAACTGTATTGTCTTCAGATGGCTTTAGAATAGATGTCTCTGTAAAAGATTTGGTAAAGATTGAAGATGGTAGTTGTGGCTCAAGCTCTTATGGTGAAAACTTTGATTCTAAAGATACAGAATCAATAGTTATGAGGTTGAAGAAGAAGAAAACAAGTCAGAGTATATTAAAAGTTGATTTACATATAGAATCATTGATATCAAATTATCAGTCTTTAGATAATTTTGAGATTACTCAGATTCAATTGAACGAGTGCCGGATTAAAATTAAAGTTGCCTTGAGGAGTAAGATTACCAAGATAGAGATTATACATGGTATTGGTGCGGGGATTTTAAGAAATGAGGTGCATACTATTTTGAAAGAGTGCAATCTTAGATTTTATCTTACAGAAGATGGTGGCGCTACAGAAGTTTATCTTTGATCTTCTTCTAATCTACTAATAATTTCTACAATTTGCGTGTGGGTAATTCTTTTCGCAATAATTTTTTTCTCTTTATCTAAAAGATAGATGACAGGAGTAGAATAGATGTCGTATTTATCTCTCCAGTCACTACTAGCCACAGGACTCCCTTCTTCATCATGATTTATATCAGAAACATTTATCCAGTCTTCAATTTTTTGATTTCTGATGAATCTTTTCCATTCTTTCTTGTCAAACTCAGTGGCAACTGCAAAGGTCTTTATATCATATCCAGCTAAAATTAATGAATCTAAGTTATGTTTTACTTTTGGGATCTCTTTTTTACAGTGCCCACAAGTAGGGCCAAAAAATATTAATACTGTATAATCTGCATTAATCTCATTAAGTGTATGAATAATTCCTAATGTGTCTTTCATAAATGGCCTCCCATAAAAGTCATGAAATTCAGCGGCTTTTCTGCCAATTAAATTAGGAGCGATTTTTTGTGCTCTATCTGCAATTTTAACTAGTTCTGTTGAGTCTACCCAGTTACATTGGTTAGTGATATAATAATTTTCTACCATATGTACAAAAACAGCATCCATACCCATAATCTTAGAACGTTCATATGTAGATGTTATATATGAGACTACATATCGAAAGATCTCTTGATTTGCTTTCGATTTATCTACTAGAATATCAGCTGATAAATTAATTGAATCTGGGTGTTTGACAGTAAGCTTATTTAGATACTGATCCATTTTACTAAAGAAAACAGGAGTCCTAAGCATTCTTTCATCAGAGAAATCAATATTGTCCCAAAAATGTTTCTTGTAGAAACGGTATGGGAAGTTTTTGTCAGGGCTACCGGTGCTGTCTAATGGTGCTTGAGGTATTTCTATTTCAGTAGTAGCAATAATAATCTTTGAGAAGAACTTGTCTGAGTTATTCTCCAGGAAACTTGTTTGATATTTTTTCACCTTATTATCAATTTTTTGCACCTCTATTTGTAATTCTTTTTTTATTTGATCATCAGCAGTCTCTAATTGTTGTCTAATAGGGTTTACTTGCTTTTGCATCGTAATAATAAAGTTCAAATACTCATAGAATGGAGTATTCTCTTCGGAATTTTCAAAAATCATTTCGCCAACTAGATTATTTAATTTTGTAGAAAATGAGAATCTCTGTTCAGAGACAATAAGGTCAAAATATTTATTATCTGAAAGAACTACAAGATACATACCTCCTTTTAACTTTTCATCTCCTCTAAAAGTGAATTTGCCATTAGTTACATTAGCAGTGTCTGTGGCATACTGCTTCCCTCCAAAATAATAAGCAAGCATCACAGTCGAATCTTCTAGCCCAACAACTTCTCCAGTAATTTTATATCCGGAGTTATTGCTTTTAGTTGTCTTCTTTTTATTATTAAAAACACTTTGTGAGAACCCTGTTAGTGTTAAAGTGCTAAGTATTAAAAGGATTGTAATTTTCTTCATATCTTTTTTTTGGATTGCAAAATTAAGAATCATAACGAGAGTTGCAAACAACTATTGTTTGTTTTTTAAATATCCTTCAAGAAATACAACTCCAATAATAACAGAACTGCCAATATAGAAAGAACTACTCATAAGCTCATTGTTTCCAAAAATAAGTAGAGCTAGTATAATGCTATAGATTGGCTCTAGATTTATAGCCATAATTAAGGAATATGGAGTGATATATCGCATTATTTCAGTCATCCAAACAAAAACCATTGAAGTGCACAAGACTGCTAATATAATAAGGTAATAGAAGTCTGTTATTGATATAGAAGAAGTGAAAACGGTAAAATCTTGCTGAAATAATAATAAACAGCTGATAATTATTACCCCAGCTAACATCTCGATCATTGTGATCTGTGCGGCACCAACTTTTTTGATATATTTTGCATTAAATAGAGTGAATAAAGTCCCTAGAAGTGCAGAAGTTATCCCATATATATAGCCCCATAGATACATAGTTTCAGTACCCATCACAAAAGCAAGAGCTAATATAACAATCACACCCATGATTACCTCATAGGCTAACAATTTTCTTTTAAAGAATATGGGTTCAATTAGAGCCGAGAATAGTGAAGATGTAGAAAGACAAACGACTGCAACAGATATGGTAGAGATTTTTATTGACTCAAAAAAGCATAGCCAATGTAAGGTAACTAAAGTGCCTACACCTAATATTCCGAAGAAATCCTGTTTACTAACTGTGAAAGGTTGTCTATTAAAAAATAAGAAGAGGGCTAAACTTAGAAAAGAAAAACCCATTCTATACCATACTAGATGAATGGTTTCTAAGGAAATTAGCTTTCCTAAGACTCCAGTAAAGCCTAGAATTATTACCATTAAGTGAACTGCTGTGAGTTTGTATTTCTTTATTAGATGATACATTGATTAAATTGCTAATTTTGTGCAAAAATACAACAAGAATGAAGATAATTATTTCTCCTGCTAAGAAATTAACTGCTACACAGATTAATATTAGTAATCTTTCTAAAATCCAGTTTCTTAATGAGGCTAAATATCTAGTAGATAAATTACGAACATATTCAGTAGAAGATATACAGGAATTAATGGGTTTAAGTGACAAACTGGCAAAATTAAATTATCAAAGATTTCAAGAATGGAATCTAGAATCCAAAGAATCGAATCCTGCAATTCATATATTTCAAGGAGATGTTTACAAAGGATTAGGGGCAGATAGATTTTCAGAGGACCAAATGGATTTTGCACAAGAAAACTTAAGAATTATTTCGGGTCTATATGGGATGCTTAAACCTTTAGATTTAGTCTACCCTTATCGATTGGAGATGGGGACGAATATGAAAACTAGAAAAGGAGATAATTTATATGATTTTTGGGGGGATAAATTGAATAAATCTATGATCTCCGAGATGAAAGATTATGAAGTGTTAGTGAATCTTGCTTCTAATGAGTACAGTAAGGCATTAAAATTAGGGAGTTTTAAGCAACAAGTTATTACGCCTATTTTTAAAGATTATAAGAATGGTGAACTAAAGGTCATTTCCTTTTATGCAAAGAAAGCTAGAGGTAAGATGGCTAATTTCATTATTACAAATAAGATTACAGATCCCGGTGATTTAAAACTATTTACTAATGATGGATATAAATTCACTGATGAAAATAATGGAGAAATCCTTTTTTCTAGATAGCTATATTAGCTAACCAATTGGTTTCTAATGTTTTTTGTTGGTGTGAGGTATATAAATCATATATTTGCTGAAATTAAATATAATGAAAAGATTAATCTCTCTATCTCTCATAATATTCTGTCTAGCAATATTATTTTATCCAACAACGTCTAATTCAATTAGCACAGGTTCTCCAGGAGGTAAAACAGGCTCTCCTATAGATAACTCAGATTGCACATCATGTCATAGTATTAATAGCACAATGATAACAGTGACAAATATCACTTCAAATATTCCTAACTCTGGCTATATACCTGGTAGCATCTATACTATTACCGCTAATCTAAATAATCAAGCAAGTCTGAATGGTTTTGAAGTAACTTGTGAAGAAAATGCAAATAATTCTAAGACAGGCACTTTTTATATTACTAATCCTAATGAGACTCAGTTAACAAATAGTGGGAATGCTGTGACACATACTGCTGCTGGAAATTCTTCTAATTCCTGGAGTTTTGATTGGGAGGCTCCTGTTGTTGGAACTGGAGATGTAACTTTCTATGGCGGTTTTATTGCAGCAGGGTACCCTTTAGGTTCAAATTTTGGAGATTATCTGACTTTATCTACTTTAAATATAAGTGAAGCACTAAATCCATGTAATCTAACTGGTGGGAGTGTATATATTGATAATAACAATGCCCCTTGGATGATGAATGCAACTGTTAATGGCATGTCTATATATGACTATTCTTGGACAGATACGAATGGTATTGTAGTAAGTACAGCTAATCAGACACCATTTTACACCCAGTGGTGTGTTACAATCACAGACAATATAACAGGTTGCGATACCACAATCTGCCAAGATTGCATAGCAGATTCTACAGCACTCTGTGCTTGTATAATGATTTATATGCCAGTTTGTGGTTGTGATGGAGTTATGTATGCCAATTATTGCCTTGCTGATTGTGCAGGTGTCCCTTGGACTCCTGCTATTTCTAATGGTATGCCTGGTGGATTCTTGCCATGTGCTCAGCCAAGTTCTTGTGTAGATTCTTCTTTAATAGACTTGACAGCTCTTTGCACAATGCAATGGGATCCTGTTTGTGGTTGTGATGGTGTTACTTATACTAATGATTGTCATGCGCTTAATTTTGGAGGATTAACTTCTTGGACTCAAGGACCTTGTCCGACAAATTTCGCCTGTATGGGAGGAGTGGCTCCTGGAATTACTACATGTGTAGGCCCCGGGAATTATACTTTAGGACAACCGAATGTAATGGCGGTATATCCAACAATGGCTGCATGTATAGCTGATTCTTGTAATGTTGCACCTCCTCTTCCTCCTTGTGGAGTAGAAATTACTGGGGACTCTATTATTTGTAATTGGGGCAGTCCTCAAATTCTTACAGCCTCACCAAATGCATCTTCAGTTTTACCTGTTACACATTTATGGACTAATGGTCAGTCAAATAGCGCTATACTGACAATAACATCACCGGGTACTTATTGTGTAACGCAGATTGATGCCAATGGCTGTGTAGATACAGCATGTATTACTGTTGCAGTCCAGGATATACCTATTTTTTCTAATCCATCACCTCCTATTATTTGCCTAGGAGATACTATTGCTTTAGAGTTTTTGAATACCCCTTTAACAAATATAATGTGGGTCCCTACAGGAGACACAACACATGTGATTTATGACAATCCAAATAGCTCTACCACATATATAGTGGAAGGGGTAGATATGAGCGGTTGTGATAGAAGAGGCGAAATATTTGTTCAAGTAGATTCTTGTAATGTTTTGTCTTCATGGGATTGTGACCCTTTAACTGGATGTTATGATCCTGGTACAGGATTAGGGGCCTATTCAACCTTAGCGGCTTGTATGGCCGTTTGTCAGAATACTGGTATAAATGAAGAAAACTTAGATTTATTAATATATCCTAACCCTGCAAAAAGCACATTAATGATTGATGGGAATTATACCTCAGTAAGTATCTATGATGTATTTGGGAAAATGGTATTAACAACTTATCTTAAAAAACCTATTGATGTAGAATCTTTCAGTAACGGTCTTTATTTTGTGCATATCATTACTGATAATGCCATTTTGATTGAGAAGATTATAATTGACAAATGATTTTACTAGTAGCAGGGTGTGTGCAAGATGTTAATATACTTATTATAGTATTATTAGTTTTATTAGCTCTGTTAATTAGAAAAAGAATTTTTTTTAAGGTTTTAGCAAGAATGAATAAGATAATTTGTCCGTCATTATATGATAAAGATATAGCTAAATTAACAAGGAGTCAGAAAATAATTTTAGCTTACAGGTATTGGGTTACTAGAAATAGTCTGTAATTATTCTATTGTTTCTAAATTCTGAAATGTGTAATTGAAGTCAAGAATTTGCCACTCAAATTTATCATTCTGTTTAAGTAATAGGTATTCTGTATGGTTTTTTGTCTTAGAGTATTCGACATCGTACTCTATCATTACATAAAAACCATCCTCAAAGCCTTCTAATTCACTTTTAAAGTAAGTGTCTCTTACGGTTCTTTTTTTAAAGTCTCCAAATTCATCCATAAGCATTGATATTTGGTTGATCCAATCTTTAAGTGTGGCACGTGATTTAAGCACATCAGAAAGATTTTTATACGATATCTCATATTGAGCACTATTAACTTGATTCCACCATTCTAGACCTATCTTATTTGCATCTTTTATATAGGTGTCAGTATATTTCTGGGCAGATAGATCATTAAAAGATAATAGAGTAATAAATATGGCGATTAGTTTTTTCATTTGATTGTTTTAGCGTCTGTAAAAATAATTATTTCAATACTTTTCCAAACTATTTTCTTATAAAAACACATTTTACTAGATTAAATATTGTCTTTAGTCTTTTAGATGATCGTCTATACTAACTAAAAAGAGGTTTTATTACTAAAAGTTATCAACTACTTAACCTAGTAGGATTTAAAGATACATCTAGTAGCCTATAGTATTTCGTTATTACATATAAGTATCTGTAAATCAATAGCTTATTAGTTTCAATTGCAATATTATATCTTAGTTATTATTTTAACGAAAAATTATATTATATGATATAAAAATCTCTAGTTATTAACATATATTCTTCTTTGTATCTAGTAGATCTTGATTTGTAAGGATTTTTTTCTATATTAGTGCCTGTAAAAATATTATTAACCAAAAAAATCATTTATGTCATTTTCACACACAAATTCGAAAGGAACAAACTATCATTTAAATTGTAAGGATGTTACTTTAAAATCAACTGGTAGAGTGCAAAGAATCTATTATTTTTCAAAGGATGCTAGATCTACTGCATGTGCTAAGCCTGATGGTTACAATGTTAAAGA
>PCBP01000088.1 GCA_002730985.1 Flavobacteriales bacterium
ATGAGCTTGCAGATACTGATAAGTATATTATTCAAAGAATGAATAAATCTAGTGGTGTGTATTTTATTGAAATTGAAATAAATCAAAAATACTTAAGCACTATTAAGCTTGTAGTTGAATAGAATTCCAGATTCTAAAACTCTTTAATAAGGCGCTATTTTCAGCGCCTTTTTTTATTAATTATGTTATCGTTATTTAGATCATAATTTGAGATGAATTTTATTAGAATAAATATATAGTAAAAAAAATAGCGCCTTTTTTTTATTTTGTAGAATAAATTACTAAATTTGCCGCCCATTTAAGTGAAGATATAATATGCCAACAATACAACAATTAGTAAGAAAGGGTAGAACTGCTATTACGAAAAAGAGTAAGTCACTAGCTCTCAAGAGCTGCCCTCAGAGGAGAGGAGTTTGTACTAGAGTTTACACAACTACTCCTAAAAAGCCTAACTCAGCATTAAGAAAAGTTGCTAGGGTAAGATTAACAAATGGTAATGAAGTAAATGCTTATATTGGAGGCGAAGGTCATAATCTTCAAGAATATTCAGTAGTATTAGTTAGAGGGGGTAGGGTAAAAGATTTACCAGGTGTAAGGTATCATATTGTAAGAGGAGCATTAGATACTTCTGGAGTTAATGACAGGACCCAAAGAAGATCAAAGTATGGAGCTAAGAGGCCTAAGAAGAAATAATATATAATAAAGGAATGAGAAAGACAAGCGCCAAGAAGAAAATTTTATTGCCAGATCCAAGATTTGGAAATACTACTGTTACAAGGTTTGTAAATAATTTAATGTTTGATGGTAAAAAAACAACAGCTTTCAGATTGTTTTATACTGCACTAGATAATATTTCTGAAAAGGTTCAAGATGAGGAGGCCTTAGTTGTTTTTGAAAAAGCATTAGAGAATGTAATGCCTCACGTTGAAGTAAGATCAAAAAGAATTGGGGGTGCTACTTTTCAGATTCCTCATCCGGTAAGAGAAGACAGAAGAATATCTTTAGGGATGAAGTGGATGATTGCAGCTGCACGAAAAAGAAATGAGAAGACAATGGATGCAAGATTGTCAGCTGAACTTATGGCTGCTTATAAAGAGGAAGGTACGGCTTATAAGAAAAAGCAGGATGTACATAGAATGGCTGAAGCAAATAAGGCATTTTCTCATTTTAGATTTTAAATAATATATAATGGCGAGAGACTTAAAATTCACAAGAAATATTGGTATTGCAGCACATATTGATGCTGGTAAAACTACTACTACTGAGCGTATCTTATATTACGGAGGAGTTAACCATAAGATTGGTGAAGTTCATGATGGGGCAGCAACAATGGACTGGATGGAACAAGAGCAAGAAAGAGGAATTACTATCACTTCTGCTGCTACAACATTAGCATGGGATTACCGGGAGCAAAAATACCATGTGAATATTATTGATACGCCAGGTCACGTTGATTTTACTGTTGAAGTAAATAGATCTCTTAGAGTTTTAGACGGTTTAGTGTTTTTATTTTCTGCTGTTGATGGTGTTGAGCCTCAATCAGAGACTAATTGGAGATTAGCAAATAACTATAATGTTCCAAGAATTGGTTTTGTGAATAAAATGGATCGTCAAGGCGCAAACTTCTTAAAAGTATCTGCACAAGTTAAAGAGATGTTAGGCAGTCATGCCCTTCCTTTACAGATTCCTATTGGAGCAGAAGATGATTTTAAAGGTGTAGTTGATTTAATTAATTTTAAAGGTATTGTATGGAATGAGGAAGATCAAGGAATGACTTTTAAAGAAGTAGAAATTCCTGGAGATATTATTGATGAAGCTAGAGAGTATAGAGGTCAATTACTTGAAGCAGTTGCTGAATTTGATGACTCATTATTAGAAAAATACTTTGAAGATGAGAATTCATTAACAGAAAGAGAAATTTTAAATGCCTTGCGTGCTGCAACTATTTCAGGAAAGGTTGTTCCAATGATGTGTGGTTCTGCATTTAAAAATAAAGGAGTTCAGGCTATGTTAGATATGGTAATGGAGATATTGCCTTCACCTCTAGATGTTGAGGCAATTGTGGGCAAGAACCCTGACACAAAAGAAGAAGAAACCAGAAAGCCTTCTATTGAAGCTCCGTTTTCAGCTTTGGCTTTTAAGATTGCGACTGATCCTTATGTAGGCCGTTTGTGTTTTACTAGGGCATACTCAGGAAAGTTGGATCAAGGGACTTTCGTTTTTAATACAAGAACAGGTAACAAAGAAAGAATTTCAAGAGTGTATCAGATGCATTCTAATAAGCAGAATCAAATTGACTCTTTACAAGCTGGAGATATTGCAGCTCTAGTTGGATTTAAAGATATAAGAACTGGTGATACATTATGTGATTTAAAGGCACCTATTGTTTTAGAGTCTATGGATTTTCCAGATCCAGTAATTGGCATTGCAATTGAGCCTAAAACTCAGAAAGATCTTGATAAATTAGGTGTTGCACTTGGAAAATTAGCTGAAGAAGATCCAACTTTCACAGTTAAGACTGATGAAGATTCAGGGCAAACTATTATATCAGGTATGGGTGAACTTCACCTTGATATCATTGTTGATAGGTTAAGGAGAGAATTTGATGTTGATGTTAATCAGGGGGCACCTCAAGTTGCATATAAGGAATCGATTACAACATCTATTGACCATAAAGAAGTTTATAAGAAGCAGTCAGGTGGTAGAGGAAAATTTGCTGATATAAGATTTGAATTATCTCCAGTTGATGCTGACTTTGAAGGAGACGGCTTGCAATTTGAAAATAAAATTAAGGGTGGTAATATACCTAAGGAATTTATACCTTCAGTTGAGAAAGGATTTAAGATGGCTATGGTAAATGGCGTATTAGCTGGATTCCCTTTAAATTCTTTGAAGGTAAGATTATATGATGGATCTTATCATGATGTGGATTCTGATGCACTGTCATTTGAGATTTGTGCACAGATTGCATTTAAGGCTGCTGCCGTACAAGCTACACCTAAGATTTTAGAGCCAATTATGAAGTTAACAGTTATTACTCCTGAAGAAAACATGGGAGATGTAATTGGAGATTTAAACAGAAGAAGAGGTCAGGTAGAAGGCATGGATGATAAGGGAGGGGCTAAGGTAGTGAATGCCAAAGTGCCATTATCAGAGATGTTTGGATATATTACAGATTTAAGAACTATAACTTCTGGTAGAGCAACTTCGACAATGGAATTTTTTGATTTTGTAGAAGCTCCAAGAAATATATCTGATGAGGTAATTAAAAAAGTTAAAGGGGAATAATTAATATAGCTAAAATGGCACAGAAAGTTAGAATAAAATTAAAATCTTTTGATCATACTTTAGTAGATCAATCGGCAGAGAAGATAGTTAAAACTGTTAAAAATTCAGGTGCAATTATTAGTGGTCCGATTCCATTGCCTACTCATAAAAGAATATACACGGTATTAAGATCTCCTCATGTTAATAAAAAAGCAAGAGAGCAGTTTCAATTGACAAATCATAAGAGATTAATGGATATTTATAGTTCTTCATCTAAAACTATTGATGCTTTAATGAAATTAGAGTTGCCAAGTGGAGTTCATGTTGAAATTAAAGTAATTTAAAATAAGTATAAGATGCCAGGTTTAATAGGTAAAAAAATAGGAATGACAACTATCTTCTCAGAAGAGGGTAAGAATATTCCATGCACAATATTAGAGGTTGGACCTTGTAAGGTTACTCAGATAAAGACAGTTGAGGTTGATGGTTATAATGCTATACAATTAGGTTTTTCTGATCAAAAAGAGAGCAGAATAGGCAAGGCTGCTTTAGGTCATTTTAAAAAGGCTAATTCTTCCCCATTAAGGAAGCTTGTTGAGTTTCCTGCTGATTTTGATGAAATTGCTTTAGGAGACACTATTAATGTTGAATTATTCCAAGAGGGTGATTATGTAAGTGTTTCTGGAAAATCGAAAGGTAAAGGTTTTCAGGGTGTTGTAAAGCGTCATAACTTTAGGGGTGTGGGTGATGCAACTCATGGTCAGCATAATAGATTAAGAGCTCCTGGATCAATTGGAGCAGCCTCTTATCCTGCTAGAGTATTTAAAGGAATGAGAATGGCTGGACAAATGGGTAATGCAAGAGTTAGTGTTGATAATTTACAGGTTTTAAAGGTTTTAGTAGATAAAAATATGATATTAGTAAAGGGAGCTGTTCCTGGAGCAAAAGATTCATACATAACAATAGAGAAATAATGAAACTAGCAGTACATAATATTACAGGTAAAGAAACTTCTAAGAAGATTGATTTGAGTAAGGAAATTTTTGGTTTTGAGCCAAATGATCATGCTATTTATTTAGATGTAAAACAATACTTAGCAGCACAAAGGACAGGCACTCACAAGACGAAAGGAAGATCAGAGGTTAAGGGGAGTAGAAGAAAGTTAAGAAAGCAGAAAGGTAGTGGCGCAGCTAGAGTAGGAGATATTAAGAATCCTTTGTTCCGAGGTGGTGGTAGAGTTTTTGGACCTCAACCAAGAAGTTACAATTTTAAGGTAAATAAAAAAGTAAAGAGATTAGCAAGAAAATCTGCACTCTCTCATAAGGCAAAAGACAAGAACATTATTGTCTTAGAAGATTTTACTTTTGAAAAACCAAATACAAAATCATATAGTAATTTCTTGTCAAATTTTGATTTACTTGATAATAAGACGGTGTTAGTACTTTCTGAATCAAATAAAAATATACTTTTGTCATCCCGTAATTTAAAGAAGAGTAGAGTGGTATTAGCTTCAGAGTTAAATACTTATGATGTTATGAATGCTAATAAATTGATGATTATGGAGTCGTCAATCAACGAAATTGAGAAGAATTTTTAAGATTTAAGTAATGAGCATTATAAAGAGACCTATAATTACAGAAAAAATGACAAATCAAAGCGAGAAGTATAATCGCTATGCTTTTGTTGTTGATAGAAAAGTAAATAAGATTGAAATTAAGAAAGCTGTTGCAGAGATGTATGATGTGACTGTCGATTCAGTTAGAACCATGATATGTATAGGAAAGAAAAGGATTAGAGGAACCAAATCAGGGATGATCGTTGGTAAGACATCAACTTATAAAAAAGCGATTGTAACTTTAGTTGAAGGAGATTCTATAGATTTTTATAGTAATATTTAATTTAAAAGAAAATGGAATTAAAGAAGTTTAGACCGATAACCCCAGGGCAGAGACATAAGGTAGCAGTTACTTTTGATGAGATTACTACATCAAAACCAGAAAAAAGCTTATTAGTAAAGAAGAAGAGATCAGGGGGGAGAAATGATACCGGTAAGATGACTATTGAGAATATTGGTGGTGGTCATAAACAGAGATATAGGATTATTGATTTTAAGAGAAATAAATTTGGTATTCCTGCTAAAGTGGCTACTATTGAATATGATCCAAATAGAACTGCAAATATCGCTTTATTACATTATGTCGATGGTGAAAAAAGATATATCATTGCTCCTACTGGATTAGAGGTAGGTATGGAAGTAATTTCATCTAAAGATGCTCCAATTAAGGTTGGTAATACTTTGCCTTTATCTAATCTACCTTTAGGTACAATGGTTCATAATATTGAATTAAGACCAGCTCAGGGAGCTATTATGGTAAGAAGTGCTGGATCATCTGCTCAGTTGATGGCAAAAGATGATAAGTATGCTGTTATTAAGTTAGCTTCGGGTGAAATTAGAAAAATATTGATGACTTGTTTAGCAACAATAGGAACGGTTTCTAATCCTCAGCATCAATTAGAAGTTCATGGCAAGGCAGGAAGAAGAAGATGGCTTGGAAGAAGACCAAATGTAAGAGCAACCGTTAAGAATCCTGTAGATCATCCAATGGGAGGTGGTGAAGCAAAATCATCTGGAGGGCATCCAAGGAATAAGAATGGTGTCCCTGCTAAAGGTTTTAAAACAAGAGATAGAAAGAAGGCTTCTAGTAAGTATATAATTGAAAGAAGAAAAAAGAGATAAACTATGGCTAGATCATTAAAAAAAGGACCTTTTATTCATTATAAATTGCAAAAAAAAGTTGATGCAATGAATGAGTCAGGCAAAAAATCAGTAATTAAGACTTGGTCAAGAGCGTCAATGATATCTCCTGATTTTGTTGGAAAGACTTTTGCAGTACATAATGGGAAACAATTTATTCCTGTATTTGTAACTGATAATATGGTAGGGCATAAATTGGGAGAGTTTTCTCCAACTAGAAATTTTAGAGGTCATGGGAATAATAGAAAAAAATAAGTAAATGGGCGCTAGAAAAAGAATAAAAGCAGATGCAATAAAGGAGGCTAGAAAAAAGGTCGCTTTTGCAAAGTTGAATAATTGTCCTACTTCACCAAGAAAGATGAGGTTAATTGCTGATTTAATTAGAGGAATGGATGCAGATAGAGCATTATCCGAGTTAAAATTAAATCCTAAAGAAGCTTCTATGAGGATGGAGAAACTTTTGTTATCAGCCTTAGCAAATTGGGAAGCTAAAAATGAAGGAAAAAGGATGGATGACAATAATCTGTATGTTTCAGAAGTGAAAGTAGATAGTGGTAGAATGCTGAAGAGAGTGCAGCCTGCACCACAAGGTAGAGCGCATAGAATTAGAAAAAGGTCAAACCATGTTACTTTAGTGGTTGATAGTAGAATAATAAAAACTGAAGCTAAATAATAATATGGGACAAAAAGCAAATCCGATAGGGATGAGACTAGGCATTATCAGAGGTTGGGAATCTAATTGGTATGGTGGTGATGATTTTGGAGATAAGTTAACTGAAGATGTTAAGATTAGAAAGTACCTAATGGCTCGACTTTCAAAGGCAAGCGTTGCAAGAATTGCTATTGAAAGAACATTAAAATTAGTTACTATTACTATTCATACTGCTCGTCCTGGCATTATTATTGGTAAAGGAGGGCAAGAAGTAGAGACTCTAAAGCAAGAAATTAAAAAGATTACTGCTAAAGATATTCAGATTAATATTTTTGAAGTAAAAAGACCAGAACTTGAAGCTACTTTAGTTGCTAATAGTATTGCAAGACAGGTTGAGGGTAGAGTCTCTTATAAGAGAGCTACTAAAATGGCTATAGCATCTACGATTAGAATGGGAGCTGAGGGGATTAAGGTGCAAATTTCTGGACGGTTAAATGGAGCAGAGATGGCAAGATCTGAAATGATGAAGGAAGGCAGAACCCCATTACATACTTTTAGGGCTGATATTGATTATGCTTTAGCCGAAGCTTTAACTCAGTATGGTTTAATTGGCATAAAGGTTTGGATATGTAGAGGAGAAGTTTATGGGAAACGTGATTTAATGTTACACTTTAAATCTCCTAAAAAGAAAGATGGAGGAAGGAAAGATGGAAATAGAAGAAGAAAGTAATTAGAACTTCAGAAAATAATTAAGAAATGTTACAACCAAAGAAAACAAAATTCAGAAAGATGCAGAAGGGCAAGATGAAGGGAGATGCTCAAAGAGGTCACCGGTTGGCTTTTGGATCTTATGGAATTAAGTCACTTGAAGAAACTTGGATGACTGCTCGTCAAATTGAGGCAGCACGTATTGCAGTTACTCGTTATATGAAAAGACAGGGACAAGTTTGGATTAGAGTATTTCCTGATAAACCGATTACTAAAAAACCAGCTGAGGTAAGAATGGGTAAAGGTAAAGGAGGAGTTGAGGGTTGGGTAGCATGTGTCAGTCCCGGAAGGATTATTTTTGAATGTGATGGTATTGATATGACAACTGCAAAAGAAGCACTAAGGTTGGCAGCACAGAAATTACCAATTAAAACCAAATTTGTAATTAGAAGAGACTTGCAAAAAAATTAAAAAGATGAAAGAACAAGTATTAACAGATATGCCTTTAAATGAACTTCATGATCTTCTGGTTAGTGAAAGAGAAAAATTAGTTAAAATGAAAATGAGTCATGCAGTATCTCCATTGGAAAACCCTATGCAGATTAAGTTTTCCCGAAAGATTGTTGCTAGAATTATGACAGAACTTTCAAGAAGAGATAGATCAAAATAATAAGAGATGGATAGAAATTTTAGAAAAGAAAGAATTGGGGTTGTTGCTAGTAACAAGATGGATAAGTCCATTGTTGTAGCGATTGAAAGAAAGGTGAAGCATACTTTATATGGCAAGTTCGTAAAGAAAACATCAAGATTTGTTGCTCATGATGAAGAGAATACTTGTAATGAGGGTGATACCGTAAGAATTATGGAGACAAGACCATTAAGTAAAAATAAGAATTGGAGATTAGTAGAAATTATCGAAAGAGCTAAATAAGATGATACAACAAGAATCAAGATTAAAGGTTGCTGATAATAGCGGAGCTAAGGAGATCCTATGTATTAGGGTTTTAGGAGGAACTAAAACTCGTTATGCAAGTATAGGGGATACGATTGTAGGTACAGTAAAGAATGCTTTACCTTCAGGAACCATCAAGAAATCACAGGTTGTGAAGGCTGTTGTTATACGAACAAAGAAAGAAGTAAGAAGACCTGATGG
>PCBP01000089.1 GCA_002730985.1 Flavobacteriales bacterium
TGATGCAATGTTTTATGATCTATATATTTTTCAGTTATCTTATATAACTAACTTTTTTCTAGAAAAATATAATATTACTCCCAAACATTTTCACTTTATCTCAAGAGAAAAAATCATCTTAAGAATGTTCTATAAGTTTTGTAGACGTTTTTCTAGAATAGATAAACTCTATACTTCATTTAATTGTAAATTTGGTTTTACCCAGAAATACTACAAAAAGTCTCTCCAAATAGCTGAGGAACTTGAATTTAAATCAAAAGAAGAGTTATTAAACTTCAAATATGAAGGGGTTAAACTAGGAGATCTAGTTTATGATACTTATCTCAGGATGTATCTTGAACCAACGGTTGATCTAGAAGACAAAAGACTAAAGAATGTTTTAATTAATGCTCTAGATATTTATTTTACTTCCAAAGAGTATCTCAATAATAATAATGTAAAGAAAATAGTTCTGAGTCACGCAGTTTATATTCAGTATGCTATTTTGGGTAGAATAGCCTTGTCTCTTGGTATCGATGTATATACTTTTCCTTGGGAAAGAGTAGTTCATAAGCTTACGTCTGATCACCTTGTCCCTACTCCAAGACATCTAGAATATAGGGGAATATTTGAAAAGAAATCTAAGAAGTCAGATCATAAGGATCAATCTAGAAAAATATTGAATGATAGACTCAATGGGCAAATAGACAGAGGCATTGCATATATGAAAACATCACCATATGCCGATACATCAGATTCAAATCAAAAAATATTCCTCAACAATGATAAGCCTAAAGTAGCTTTGATGATGCATTGTTTCTATGACGCGCCACACATATATAAGGATATGATTTTTGAAGATTTTTTTGAGTGGATTGAATTTGTTTTTTCAAGGGTAGAAAAAATGGATGTTGATTTTGTAGTAAAACCACATCCCAATGCTCAACCTTTAAATAATGAAATCATTGAAAATCTTAAGAAGAAATACCCAAATATTCGTTTCTTAAATAAAAATACCTCAAATAAAAGAATAATTTTAGAAGGAATTGATCTGCTCCTAACTGTTTATGGAACTGTAGGGCATGAATTTGCTTATCATGGCGTTAAAGTTCTTATGGCTGGTGATAATCCCACCGCAGCTTATAATTTCTCTTTACTGCCATCAACAAAAGAACAATATGAATATTATTTAATGAATATAGATAAGATAGAATTAACGATTAATAAAGAAGATATTGAAGAGTTTTTTTATATGCATTATCTAGATATAGGCGATGGCAGAATAGAGGGAAACAATGATTTATTTTTTGTTAGGAAGCGTGACTATGACCCTTCTAATAAGAATATGTTTATTGAGCTAATAGATGATGCGTCTGTCAAGAAATTCGATTCTGTATTTGATTCATTCTCTAAGGCAATAGAGCAAGTTGATTGAATAACTGATTAATTATTATTAAAGTTTTTTAGAAAATGAATCACAAATTAAATAGTCCTGTTTTTATCACAGGTGTTTATAGGAGCGGCACTACAATCCTCACCGGTATACTTGGCGCACATGAGGAACTTGATATAAGTCATCCTTCCGTTCAATATTTTAGATATATCTTGAAAAAGGGTATTTCTCCCGATGATTATAAAGAAATCATTCATTCTATATCAGAGAGAGTGGATCTAAGATATGGCATTAAGTTAAATATAGAAAGAATACTTAAGGATATTGATAAGGAAATGTCTATAGAAGGGATATCTCATAAAATTATTTATGATTCTATTATGAGATCACTTTATTTGAATAGCGGTAAGAGGTGGGGTGAGAAAAGTTTATTAGAGTGGACAAATATTCCGACATTTCTAGAAATGTTTCCTTCAGGAAAAACTATACACATTATAAGAGATCCTAGAGATGTTTTGGCTTCCTATAAAAATATGACATATGAAACAGGCGATAAGTATTTAGATGCTGTATTTAATTGTTTGGACTCTATGCGACATGCTCAAAAGTATACCTCTAGCCTTTCTCAAGAAGAGTATTGCTTAGTATATTTCGAAGACCTTATAAATCATAGAATTAGAGAAGTGGAAAGGATATGTTCTTTTCTAGAAATAGGATTTGATAAATCTTTGTATAAAGAAGATAAAATAAAAGAAGGTGTTGGAGAAGGTTCTGTGCATTTAACAACAGCTAGCCATTCTTCTTTCCCTGAGGATATTGGGGATTCATTCAAAAGATGGGATACAAAACTTTCAAAAAACGAAATATTTTTTACTGAGTCAATATTATCTAAAATGATGACAGAGTTTGGATATGAACTGTCTGAATCATATGAGGATAATCATTTAGAGTGGCTTCTTGAAATTATGAGTGAAAATGAATTAATAAATGAAAGATTTATTAATTTTCTTATGACAGGCAAAGGTGCTGAAGGTTTTCCTAGTGACCCTACTGATCCAGAAAATTGGTCCTCTTCGACTACGGGTCAAGGGAAAGAGCTTGGCAAAGGAGCTGCAAATGCTTACAAAAAATTATTTAAATCTTAAAATATTTTTTAAATTTAATTATGAATAGCTCTATTAAAAATACATTACACTGTCCGTTGTGCGGGAACCCAAACAAATTAATTGAAGACAGCATTGATACTCATGAGCTTAAAAATATATGGCAAGAACAAACAGCACATCTTAATGAAGCAGTTGATATTAGTAGAATTTCAGATATCACAACAAAGATCGATTACCACAAATGTTCAAAATGTGATTTAGGTTTTTTTAATCCTCAAATACCTGGAGATAATCAGTTTTATGGAGATCTTGCTCAAGATAGTTTGTACTATCTTCATGAGGGAAAATCTGAGTTTGATTATTCTACAGAGCATATTACAAAGGGCTCTTGTGTGCTTGATGTTGGATCAGGTAGGGGTGTTTTTTCTAAATATTTAGATTCATCCATTGATTACACAGGTTTGGAGTTGAGCTCCGAAGCAGTGCAATTAGCTAAAGAAGACCAAATAAATGTTTTGAATATGACGATAGAAGATTTTGTAAAAACAACTCAAAAAAAATATGATTTCATAGTTTCGTTTCAAGTTTTAGAGCACATAGAAGATATAGAATCCTTTATGAATTCTATAAAAAAGCTTTTAAAAGAAGATGGTAAGATTATTTTTGCTGTCCCAAATAATCAGTCATTTATTCGAAAGACCCCTAATCACATTTTGAATCTTCCTCCCCATCATCTTCTTCATTGGAATAATCAATCTCTAACTTTTCTTGCTTCTCATTTTAATTTGAAAGTTAAAGATATATTTTGTGAGAGACTTTCAAATACTCACTTAAGAGCCTACCTTTACTCACTAACCTATGATTTTATTAGGAGGATTCTATTCATACCTTATCGGCAGATCAGAGAATCTTTTGTAAGAAAAATAATTTCAAAAATATCGTGGAAGTTTGCTTCCATTGCAGCTTCAATTAATAGTAATTTATTTAAGAATACGCTTGGACAAACCATAATTATTTCAATGCAGAAAAAATAAATGATATTTCTTTATAAAATAACCAAATGATTAAAAAAATTGCATCTTTTTTTCGGACTATAACTCTTTCGTTTAGCTATTATTTTGGAGTAGTTGAAATAATAATTACCAATATCAGTTCTATATCTAAAAGATTGAACCTAAGCCAAGCTTTGCATCAGGCCATATTTTTAAGAAAAAAATATGCTTATTTTTCTGGTAATTTTAAATCTTGGGATGAATCTTTAGCTAACATAAAGGAGGGCTACCAATCCAAAAAACTATATAACAAGGTATATAGAGCATCCTTAGATGTTAAACATGGTAAAGCTATATATGAAAGGGATGGCTTTTGTTTCAATGAAGAAAAATATAGATGGCCAGTAATTACATTTATCCTTCATGCTGAGAAACAATCTAATACTGACTTATTTGAGATCTTAGATTTTGGAGGCTCACTTGGGAGTTTTTATAATCAACATATTAAATTTCTATCTCAAATAGATAACTTAAGCTGGAATATCATTGAGCAAGATCAATTTGTTAAAATGGGTAAAGAGGAATTTGAAAATGAGACTTTAAGATTTCACAATTCAATTGCTGATTATAAAAAAGACAATAATCCCAATTTAGTTCTGCTCTCAAGTGTAATTCAATACATAGAAAAGCCTTTTGAAATTTTAAAAGACTTAATTCAAATAAGTCCCGAATTTATAATTATTGATAGGACGCCTTTCACAAAAAATAATTATGATTGTGTAATGCATCAAAATCTTCCAAAACATGTGGGAGGGCAAATTTATCCCGCATGGTTTTTTTCTGAGAAAAATTTTTTACACTTTTTTAATGAAAGTAACTATTACGAATATAGCAGATTTGAGTGCGATGAGGACTTTGGCATTGGAACATTTAAAGGTATAGTGTTTAGACTTGAAGGTAATGGGTGATGTTGAAGAGTAAACTACTTAAAATTTATACCCAAGAGATGTATTTTCCTACTTTACTCTCTTTATTTATCAATCCTTTCTATTTTGGCAGAAAAGGGCTATATAAGAATATCAAAGATTTGGCTTCTAATATTACTGGCAAGACATTGGATGTAGGTTGTGGGCTAAAACCTTATCAACAGCTCTATCATTCATCTGAATATATTGGTCTAGAGTATGATACGCCTGAGAATAGAGAATCAAAGAACGCAGATTATTTTTATGATGGAACTACATTCCCATTCGAGAAGAGCTCCTTTGATTCAGTGGTTGTGAATGAGGTTTTTGAGCATGTATTTAATCCAAATAATTTTCTACAACAAATAAACGAAGTTCTTAAAAAAGACGGAATTTTATTTATGACGATGCCTTTTGCATGGGATGAACATGAACAACCATTTGACTATGCTCGATATACTTCATTTGGGATTTCTTCAATATTGAAAAAACATGGCTTTGAAATAATCACACAAAGAAAATCTGTGAGTGATATAAGAGTTATCTTTCAGCAATTAAATCTCTACATATTCAAAAAACTTAGAACTAGAAACGGGTTTTTAAATCAAATAATCATCTTATTTCTGATATCACCTTTTAATATTCTAGGGGAAATTCTAAATCTTATACTTCCTAATAACCCAGATTTATATTTAGACAATATCGTTCTAGCCCGAAAGGTGTAATTTGATTGAATCAAATTTTAAGGATAAGAAGATATGTATTACTGGCGGCGCTGGTTTTATAGGTTCTGCAATTGCTAACCGACTTTTTGGAATAGCTGAAATTACTATTGTCGATTCTTTGATACCAGAATATGGTGGGAATTTACATAATATTGAAAAAATTAAAGACCATATAAAATTTGATATTGCTGATGTTAGAGAAAAGGATGTAATCGAGAACTTAGTTAAGGATATGGATTATATTTTTAACATGGCTGGACAAACTAGCCATATGGACTCAATGACAGATCCTCATACAGATTTAGAAATTAACGCTCGTGCTCAACTCTCAATATTGGAAGCAATCAGACAGCACAACCCAAAAGTAAAAATTATTTTTGCTAGTACTAGACAAATATATGGTAGGCCAGACAATCTTCCTGTTGATGAGAGCCACCCAATTAGACCAGTAGATGTTAACGGAATAAATAAGAATGCTGGTGAGCAATATCACAAACTTTACAATGATGTCTATGGAATTCAAACAAGCATATTAAGGCTTACAAATACTTATGGTCCTGGCATGAGAGTAAAAGATGCCAGGCAAACATTCGTAGGAATATGGATACAAAAAATATTAAAGGGTGAGGATTTTGAAGTTTGGGGAGGAGACCAACTTCGTGACTTTAATTATGTTGATGATGTAGTAGATGCCTTTCTTAAGGTGGCTATTAATAAGAATGCGAATGGTGAAATATTTAATCTAGGTTCCAATGAAGTCATAACTTTAAATGAACTCGCTGATGCTCTTATTGACGTACATGGTTCAGGGAATTACAAAATTAGAAATTTTCCAGAAGATAGAAAAAAAATTGATATTGGTGATTATTATTCCGATTACTCTAAAATAAATGAACTTTTGGAATGGCATCCATCAGTCAATATTAAAGAAGGTCTCAGCAAAACTTTAGATTATTATAGGCAACACGGAGAACACTACTTATGATTCCACAATGTAACCCCAAAGCTAACTATAAGAAATATAGAGAAGAAATAGATAAGGCTATCACCAAAGTTCTATCGAGTGGAAGCTATGTTTTGGGAGAACAGGTAACTGGTTTTGAAGATGAATTCTCTTCGTTTCTAGGGATCTCAGAAACAATTGGGGTAGCCAACGGAACTGATGCAATAGAATTAGCATTACGAGCTTGCAAAATAGGTAACTCAGATCTAGTTGCTACAGTCTCACACACTGCAGTTGCTACCGTTTCTGCAATCCGACGAGTCGGAGCTAAACCAATATTTGTAGATATTGAAGAAGATTTTTTTACGATGTCTCCCAAATCTCTTGCAGCAGTTATCAATGAATATGATATCAAGGCAATAGTTGTTGTGCATATCTATGGTCAAATGGCAGATATGCAAGGGATCCTTGATCTTGCAAAGCAGAAAGATATACCTGTTATTGAGGATTGCGCTCAGGCTCATGGCGCTACACAAGAATCCAAAATGGCTGGCACTTGGGGAGATATTGGTTGCTTTAGTTTCTATCCAACAAAAAATCTAGGGGCAATGGGCGATGCGGGCGCCGTTGTTACAAACAACATGGAAATAGCAAATAGATTGAGAGAAATTAGACAATATGGATGGAAGGAAAGATATATATCCATTAGAGAAGGCATTAATAGTAGGTTAGATGAAATTCAAGCTGCAGTATTGAGGGTAAAACTGAAATATTTGAGCATGGATAATAACCATCGCAAAGAAATTGCAGCGTTATATAACAAAAATATGGACAATCTAAATCATATTATTGTTCCTAAATTAAGAACAGGAAATGAACATGTATATCATCAATACGTCATTTTATCTGAACACCGAGACACTATAAGAAGAGAGTTAGAGGAAGACGGAATATTTTGTGGATTACATTATCCAAAGCCAGTTCACCTGCAGAGTATTTACCATAAAAATTCCTATAATATTCTAGACCTTGATGTAACAGAGCAATTTTCAAGTCAAATATTAAGTTTGCCTATGTATCCTGAACTTAATCTGGAGGAGGCTAGAGAAGTGACAGCAAGGATAAAAAATATAAAGCTTTAATCATGTATAATTTCTGTACATATTTCGATAGTAATTATATCTCTCATGGTTTGAGTCTTTTCAAATCAATAACAAAGCATAGTGAAGAGCCAATAAATTTTTACGTACTATGCTTGGATGAAAAAACATTTCAAGTGCTAACTGATCAGAAGAATAAAAATCTAATTCCATTGAAATTAAGAGATATCGAAAATGAGTATTCAGAATTATTGGAAGCTAAAAAAAACAGAAGCAGGATAGAATATTACTTCACACTAAGTCCGGTTCTGCCTTTATATCTTATTGAGAAGTTACAACTTGATCTAATAGCATCTATTGATGCTGATTTAATGTTTTTTTCATCTCCTACTCCAATTTTTCAAGAGATGGGGGAACATTCAATATATATTACAGAGCATAGATTTAGAGAGAAATTTAAATCCCATGAGATTGCAGGAAAGTATAATGTTCAATGTCAGATATTTAGAAATGATAAATGGGGTCTAAGTTGCCTGAAAAGATGGAAAGATCAATGTATAGATTGGTGCTTTGATAAGTTTGAGAATGACAAATTTGCTGATCAGAAATATCTAGATGAATGGCCAAGTAGATATAAAAATCATATTGTTGTTTCTGAAAATATTGGTATTGGGGTAGCTCCTTGGAATATTGAAGGAGAAAATATTTCTATCAGAGACAAGCAATTTTTTATAAACCATAAACCTATAATATTTTATCATTTTCATGGACTTAAGATATTTAATAAATATCTAGCAAAAACCGGCCTAAGTGGTTTTCACGCAAAGTTAACTTCACCAGTTAAAGATTTGTATCTCAACTATCTAAATGAGTTATCTAGCAATGCAATCACAATTAAGAAGAAAGAAATCAGACCGGGTAATTTTGGAAATATCCGTTTAATAATGAGCGGTATAAAATATAGAGACCTTATTTTAAAGTTTAGCTAGATATTTTTTGATGATAAGAACACTTTATCTATCTTATGATGGGATGACAGATACACTTGGTCAATCTCAGGTCTTACCCTATTTGAAGCAAATTTCAGCTAATAAAGAAATCCATATCATTAGTTGCGAAAAACCGTCTCACTTTAGAAGAAATAAGTCAAAAATTGAGGAAATAATAGATGGCACTAATATTTATTGGCATCCACTTAAATATAATAAGTTTCCTCCAGTTATTTCGACACTTTGGGATTTATGGAAAATCAAAAAATTAGCACTTAAACTAAACAAAGTTTATAAGTTTAAATTGATTCATTGCAGAAGCCATTTAATGGCTTTATTGGGTTTGTCTCTTAAGCTGACTATTAATACTCCATTTTTATTTGATATGAGATCTTTTTTCCCTGAGGAAAGAGTTGACGGGAATTTATGGCCTCAAAATAATCCAATCTATAGGTTAATTTTTCATTACTTCAAAAGAAAGGAATTAGAAATGTTCAATGCTGCCTCTCATGTGGTCGTTTTAACTGAAGCTTCAAGCAAAATTCTAAAATCTAAGTATCATCTTGAAAATATTTCGGTAATACCTTGTTGTGCAGATTTTGAGTTGTTTAATTATAAGAGTGTGACGCCAAAAGACATCAAAGAGGCAAAAAAGAAGCTTAAAATTGATAATGATCAATTTGTTTTATCATATTTGGGGTCACTAGGAACTTGGTATGAGCTTGATAAAATGTTGAAACTTTTTAAACAAATAAAAGAAGTTCATACTGATTCAGTTTTTGTCTTCTTTACACCAACAGATCCAGAAATAATTTTCTCTAAGTTAAAAGCACATAATTTGTGTAAATCTGATGTAAGGGTTAGTTTCATTCAACGCTCAGAACTACCAAAATATTTATCTGCTAGCTCAATTTCAATATTTTTTATTAAAAATACTTTCTCAAAAAAAGCATCATCACCTACTAAACATGCTGAGTTGATGGGATTAGGGATACCTGTGATAGCAAATTACGGTATTGGAGATATAGACACCATCATAGAAGATACAAAAACTGGCCAATTAATAAATATGAACGACTCTCAATCAATTATAAAAGTAATAAAATCACTAAACGATTTGGCTAAAATAGATAAAGCTATGATTAGAGCTAAAGGAAGAGCAATATACTCCTTGAGCAAAGGTTGCGAGAGTTACGAGAATATTTATTCGAAAATTATAAAAAACTAAGGATTTTATTTTGAAAATAGGCGTTGCAATATCAAATTACAAAAATGATGAACAAGTTTTGCATCTTATAAATAGAATTTCTAAGGAAGAGTGGGATGTAGAAGGAATCATTGTGATTGATTCATTGGGGGATGCTAAATTCATTAAAGATCTAGATGAAAAAGTATCTGGGAAAATCATCTATAAAAACTATGATTATAACTTAGGTTCAGCTGGAAATTTATCCAAGAGATTATTACTTGCTAAAGAGGAAAAATGGGATTTTGTACTCGCATTAAATCATGATGCTTTGGTAACCAAATCAACTTTAGAAGCGCTTAAAAAGCATACTGACATAGAATCTTTAGGGGCCTTATATCCCTCAAAATATTATACAGACAAGGGCTTTTATGATTTTTCAGGAACAAAAGAAGTTGGACCTTGGCGTTCATTTGGGCCTTCAATCAAACCCGATGAAGATTTAATTTCTCATATTTGGAGCAGTTCTAACGGAGCTTTGTATAGTTTGAAACCAATAAGAGAAGGCATTATTCCAAGGGAAGAATTATGGATGGGATGGGAAGATTATTTATTTGGACTAGACTTAAGGCAGGCTGGCTATAAACAATATTTAGTTTGTGATGCAACATGCGACGATAATTATGAATTTCAAGAAAAGGATTTTGGAATCTTCAAAATTAAATTAGCAGCAAAACCACAATGGTACCATTATTATCGTACACGTAATCTATGGTTGATTGCGTGTCATTACCATAGAAGTTTTATTAGGATTTTTTTCGTTTTTATAAGAACATTTGCTGAAGCAGTTTTAATAGCATTTGGTTGGGAAAGAACAAATAAGTTCAATGCCCTAAAACTTCAATTTCAAGGCCTCATTCATGGTTTGCTAAACCAAAAGGGTAAAAAGGAGATACCTCAGTGAAAGTATTGATAACAGGTGGCGCAGGATTCATTGGTTCAAACCTCGCAAAAAGATTACTTAAAGAAAACTGCGAAGTAAGGATTCTTGATAATTTCTCTGAACAAATACATGGCACAAATAAGTCATTGGATGAAAGCCTTGAAGGAGTTGAATTAATTGTTGGTGATATCAGAGATAAAGACACAGTCTCAGCTTCTTTGAATGGAATAGATACGGTTGTGCATCTAGCAGCAGAGACTGGGACTGGACAATCAATGTATGAAATTGAACATTACGAGAAAACGAATGTTCTAGGTACTTTAAATATTATTGAGCATCTTTTACAAAAAGAAAATTCAGTTAAAAAAATAGTCGTTGCATCTTCGAGAGCAATTTACGGTGAAGGCGCCTACTTTTCCAAAGAACATGGTGAGGTTTTCCCAACTGAGAGGCTTGAAAAAGATCTAACAAAGGGAGCATTTGATCTTAGATGTCCGCACACTTCAGAATTTCTGGAACCAACAGCAACAAAAGAAAATGCAGCACCTAATCCTTTAAGTTTTTATGCTTTGACAAAGCAAATACAAGAACAAATGATCATTATGTACTCAAAGATATTAGGAATATCTGGCTATGCACTAAGATATCAGAATGTCTATGGCCCTGGTCAGTCATTAAGCAATCCATATACTGGAATCATGGCTATATTTTCAACGCTAGCTCGAAAAGATCAGAGAATAAAAGTATTCGAAGATGGAAAGCAAAGCAGAGATTTTGTTTACATTGATGATATAGTAAATGCTACTTGGAATTGTATTAGCCCAGAAAGACAAGGGGTTGGTATCTTCAATGTAGGAACAGGTATACCAACAAGTATTGTCCAAGTTGCTAATTTAATAGTAAAACATCTAGAAAGCGGCTCTGAGATTGAGGTTACTGGCCAATATCGAATAGGAGACATAAGACATAACTATGCCGATCTCAGTAAAGCTAAAGAAGATTTAAGTTTTTCTCCAAATGTAGCAATTGAAGATGGATTGAAAAAGTTTCTAGATTGGGTTACAGAACAGCCAATTCCACAATTAGGTTTCAAATCTTCATTGGATGAATTATCAAAAATTGGTTTGTTGAAAAAATCAAGTAGGTAATGATAATAATTTTATGAGGCTGTATGAAAAATATAGATAAGAAAACAGTCGAAGATTTTGGTGAAGAGTGGAGTCAATATAATCAAAATATTTCTGAAGACGAATTAAAGATAGCATGGAATCAGTATTTTGAAATATTTCCATTCGAGGAATTAAACAATGAATCTGAAGGCTTTGATATGGGATGTGGAAGTGGTAGATGGGCAAAGTTTGTTGCAAATGATGTCAAAACACTAAATTGCATTGATCCCAGTGAAAAAGCTTTGAATATTGCTAAAAAGAATCTTACAAATTTTTCAAACATCAAATACTTTCAGGCTTCAGTTAACGACAATATGCTGAAAGATAATTCACAAGATTTTGGATATTCTTTAGGAGTGCTGCATCATATACCTGATACTCAGCAAGGTATTAATGCTTGCGCTAAGCTTTTGAAAAAAGACGCACCTTTTTTACTCTATTGCTACTATAATTTTGAAAATCGTCCTTATTTTTTCAGACGACTTTGGCTAGTAACTGATCAATTAAGGAAGATATTTTCTCCATTATCATTTAGAAAAAAAGTGGTCATTGCATCAATTATGTCTTATTTAATTTATTTCCCAATAGCTAGGTTTGCATTAATTTGTGAAAAAATAGGCATTAATGTATCCAATTTTCCACTCGCTGATTATCGTAAAAAATCTTTTTACTTCATGAAAACCGACGCATTGGATAGGTTTGGCACAAGATTGGAGAAAAGGTTTAGTAAAGACGAAATACGAACCATGCTGAAAAATGCTGGATTTAAGAATATTGTTTTTTCAGAAAGCGAGCCTTTTTGGGTAAGCATTTCTCGAAAGGCCTAAAAAATAACTTTTTAAAAATTAAGTTCCGATTAAGCTCATTTTTTCAACAATGAATATACTATTTGCTATCAATGTTCCTTATCCTTTTGGTATGGCTGGAAGTATGAGAATTAGATTGTTTGCAGAGTATCTATCTAATCAGAAATCCAAAACAAAAGTTTTAATCACAAATCAAGACAATGGCTTAAATGACATAAAGGGAGTTCATAATGGCGTCTCCTATAGCTCTCTATTTGACAGAAAATTACCTTATTATATTTTTTTATTTCTCTATCCTTTTTTAGTGTTCAAGAAATTAAGATCAGAGAGAAATATTGAAGGCAATAACTTCTTAGTCATTTATGGAGATACTGACATTTATACACTCCCGTTTATTATCTCGGCAAAAATATTAGGGTATAAAATAATCTTAGATATCGTAGAAGATAGGATACTTACGCAAGAAAGGTTATCTATTTTGGCTAGGATTAACTTATTCGTTGGTGAAATAATATTTCCTTTAGCTGTAAGGTTAGTTGATGGCATAGTTGTTATTTCAAAATATTTGGAAAAGAAATATAAATCAGTAACGAAATTACCTGTAATATTGATTACAGTTTCTGCAGCAAACTTAAATACAAAACGAATTAGCAAAGGCAAAAAAAAGGAATTCATAGAGATTGCATATTCGGGATCCTTTGGCAGAAAAGATGGAGTGGAATACTTAATTGAAGCGTTCAATCAGATTCAATATAAATATGATAATGTCAGGTTAATCCTAATAGGGACGCCAAAAAAAAGCTTCACAAACAAAAACATCAGCAAAGATATAGAAATAACAGGATACTTAAACGATGATGACTATCAGGCAAAACTTAGCAATGCCGATATCCTCTGCATGACTAGAATTGACAGCAAATTTGCCCAAGCAGGATTTCCATTTAAACTTGGTGAATATTTAGCCACAACTAAACCTGTTGTAGCTACTGATGTTTCTGATGTCAGTCTATATTTAGATCATTTGCAGGATATTGTTCTAGCTAAGCCATCAGATACTAAATCATTGGTGGATTCAATAGAGCTATTAATAAAGTCACCTGAAAAAAGGAAAGTCATTGGAGAAAATGGACGAAAGAAATGTGAAAAATATTTTAACCCTGAAATTAATAGTAAAATGCTTTTTGATTTCATGAAAAAAATTAACTCCTAAATCAGGACATAGATAATTGAAAATTTTAATTACAGGCGGTGCAGGCTTCATAGGAAGCGCAGTTGTTAGATATCTAATAAAATCAACTGATTGTGAGGTTTTGAATGTCGATAAATTAACCTACGCAGGTAATTTAGACTCTCTAGTTAATGTTTCTTCATCAGAGAAATATAGATTTGAACAGATTGATATCTGTGGGACCATATAGGCCCACCTAGGCCATGTGTGATCATGGGGGTGTATATGGGTAGGGCCGGGCCATGCCCAAGCTGTACAAAAAGTGAAATCCGTTATTTATGGGCTTAGGCCCGAAATGGGTTCAAA
>PCBP01000030.1 GCA_002730985.1 Flavobacteriales bacterium
GACAAACTCTAATATTATAAGGTCTTAGTTCAGCTTGCCAACACTGGGTTAAACATCTAACAGCAAATTTTGAGGATGAATAGATGCTACCATTCTTATACCCTTTCAAACTTGCTGTGGAGCCAATATTAATAATCGTTCCATAAGATGCCTTAATCATGTAAGGAACTATTTCTTTTGTAAATAATGCAAGTCCAAAAACATTAACATTAAATACTTTTAAAAAGTCTTCTATATTTAGTTCTTCTATAGGCCTTCTAACACCAGTTCCTGCGTTATTTATTAGAACATCTACCCTTCCATCTAAGATTTCAATACATTCTTTTGCACTATGAGAGATGTTTTCATGATCTGAAATGTCAAATTCAATTATTTTAGCCTTAGCATAACTTCTAGCCTCAATCAATCTAGTTTCTGATCTTCCTGTAATTAATACATTGGCTCCTTTCTCAACAAGAAGCCTAGCTGTCTCCTTTCCAATGCCAAGACTACCTCCAGTTACTATAATGTTTTTCCCTTTCAAATCCATATTATTAACGATTAAAGTTATGAAATCCACCAATAAACATCTAAAGACATATAGAGAAGATCTGGATTCATACAAAGAGAACCCGCCCACCTAAGTATTCTTTTGTTTATTCTATAAGAATTTTCTTCTCAATTGTCCCGTCATCGTACATGTAGAACAATGGTATATTACTTCTAATAGATGTTTCTTCTCCTAAAATATCTGTTACTTTTAAAAGCTCTTTGTTATTAGCCCCTATATCCTCTTCTACAGAATTAACTATTACATTAACCATAAGAGAGACTGCCTCTCCTTCACATCCATTAACATCTGTCTCTATTGTAGAAAAAGAGAAAATTCCAGAATAATTCCAAAATACATCTATTGAATTTGTTCCTTGTCCTGACACTGTTCCTCCAACCAGTGTCCAATCATATGTGGAGCCAGATGAAGGAACTACAGAATAGGTAGCTGTATTAAATTGCGTAGGATTAATAGGCCCGGAAATAACTGATGTATTGACAATATTAGAGACTACAAAAGGAGTTCCCGACACTCCTTGACATCCATTAGCATCTGTCACATTAACCGAATAAGAACCTTCCGAGTCTACTGATATCTGCTGGGTCGTCTCACCTGTACTCCAGCTGTATGTAGCATAACTACCTGCATCCAAGACAACTTCCCCATTAGGCAAGCAAAGTGACCCATCTCCAACACTATCAATAGTGCAATAAAATTGACTCACACCAGAAATTATTGTAATTATATTTGAAGTTGCTGTACATAAAGTAGGATAAGTTACTACAACAGCATAATTACCCGCAGAACTCGCTGTTAAAATTTGGCTAGTATTAGTCGCGCTTCCATTATAATACCATTGATAAGAGGGAAAACCTGGACCTGCATCTAAAGTGACAGCACCATTACATAAGGACAACCCTGTTGTTGTTGCTGTAATTGTTGAAGGAGATATATTAACAGAAGTTGTATTTGATGTCCCTGGGCATCCATTCCCGTCCACAACAGACAAACTATAATTACCAGTTAATGTAGTAGCGATAGAAGAAGTTGTTGCTCCTGTACTCCAAGTGTATTGAGAAAATCCTAGAGGAGCCTGCATAATAACAGTATCGCCTTGACAAATAAATACAGAATCAGGAGTAGACAAAGAAATAGGAATGTTTCCCGAATAAATCATAATTGTATCCGAATGACATGTCAACCCATTAAATGTTGTAGCACTAACATAATAAGAGCCTTGATTATTCACAGTTAATTGATTATTGGTTGATGATCCATTCCAATTATAAGTTGAAAACCCAGATGGAGCAGTCAAAACTACTGGTCCATTACACAATGAGGTGCCTGTAGTAGAAATATTAGGATTGACAACCTCAATATGCATGGTATCAGAGTACGTAATTCCATTACAATCAAAAACTGCAGCTACATCTGTATTTTGTGTAGGAGAATAAAGCAATGTATCTCCACCTCCTATCATTTGGCCAGAATTAATATCATACCATGTAGCCCCTCCTCCATAATAGACCTTAATAAGAGGCCCTCTAGGAGTAAATGTTGGGCTAGGAAAAGGACCTCCATGCCCAGCAGTTATTGTAAAAACAGAATTACTACCCCATGGTGATACTCCTGATACTGTTCCAGCTGGAGCAGTAGCATATGATATTGTAGCGCTACCACCAATATAAAATCCATAAGTAGACCCTGCTGGGATAATTACTGATGTAATAGGTATCACTGGGGTATATAATGGTGCAGTAACACTAGCTCCTGCTGGAAGATTAGTAGCAACGTTAGTAGCAATTTGAGTCCACCCAACAGTTGATGACATCACTGGAAGATAGTCGCCAGGATAATACCATATATCCATGTTAATTGATCCTGAATAAGAATAAGTACCTTGTGAGAACCCAGTAATAGTAATATCGTTTGCTGAAGTATTAATAATATTAAACATTGTACCGGCCGAGCCATTTGAAGGGCCTAAAGCAGAAGCTAAGCTATCCGTGGCACCGCTACATCCTGAAGTTCCAGGCCCAGACAAAGTTGCAATTACCTGGGCTTCATCTCCTAAACAAATATCTTGATCAATCCCAACAGAAAGTTGCCCATATACCAGTGCTGGCCAACAAAGTAATATAAGTAGTAGTTTTTTCATTCTTTATTTTTGCGCTAATTTAATAAAATATTGGAAACCTAATCTTTCTGACTGCAAAGCAAATCCACAAGAATTAAATAGTCTAATACTCAATAAATTGTTTTTTCTAATTCTAGCATGTAAATGGTCTATCTCTAAGGTAAAAAAAGCATAATTAATTAGTATTTCTAAAGCCTCTTTAGCAAAACCCTTATTCCTATATTTTTTAGTAATAATGATACCTACCCCAGCGCTTTCAGTGGTATAATCAAAAAGATCAATGAAGCCAATTAAAGCTCCCCTAAAATCAATTACAAAACGATATTGTTTTGTAAGCGCAATATCTAATTTGGCATTTGCAATATAAGCTACTAACTCTCCCCTACTGTATTGTTTTTTTTCACTTCCAAACTGCCAATTTTCTTTGTTATTCTCAATCTTTTCTAGAAATTCTAAATCAGAATCTCTCAATGACCGTAAAACTATGTTTTTGCCTTCTAGCATTCAAAATCGCCAGCATAAACCATACTAACCTCTCCGCTCAACCAAATGTTTCTATAAGTTCCGTTAAACTCTTCAAAACTAACACCTAAGACGCCCCCCTTTGTATTTAACTCTACACAATTTTCTTCAATAAGATTAGTGTAATTTAGAGCAATAGCAGTTGCTACAACTCCTGTGCCACAACTAAGAGTTTCTGCTTCTACACCTCTCTCATAAGTTCTAACCTCTATCTGATTCTTATCAGAAACAAAATTAACATTGATTCCTTCCTTCCTAAAATGAGACAAATTCCTGATCTTTCTTCCTTCTTTACTAACATCAAGAGAACTCAAGCTATCCACCATCTCAATATAATGAGGAGAACCAGTATCTAATACTATGCCATCACCAAAATTTTTAATCTTAGTTACATCCTGCATTTTCAAATACACACCCTCTTTAGCTATCTTTGCTTTATGTGCTCCATCTATTGCCATAAAGACAGTCTCATCTTTAACAACCTCTAACATTCTAGCAAAAGAAACAATACATCTGCCTCCATTACCACACATACTAGATTGCATGCCATCAGAGTTAAAATAAAGCATCTCAAAATCAAGTTCATCATGATTACGCAATAGAATTAAACCATCAGCTCCTATTCCTAATCTTCTCTCACATAGTGCCGCGATAAGATTATGATCCTTAACGTCAAAAATCTTCTCTCTATCATCAATCATGATAAAATCGTTTCCTGTTCCTTGGTATTTATAAAATTCCAAAATCATCTGACAAAAGTAATAATAAATAAGCTCTATATTTCAAAGAAAAACTATTTTTGCAACAATTCTAGAACTCAAAAAGATAAACTATGGCAGTGTCTTATGAAAACCAATTAAACGCTTGGGTAAATCAAGAGAAAGCAGGAGTTAATTTGCTAAATGCAGTAGGAACGTTAATGTATGACAAAGGCATCGAGCTAATCCTATTTAGAAGACATCTCTTAGAAATTGGTGTGTCAGAATTAATGAACTTTATCTCATACGCCAATAATGTTGTTGGTCGTGAAAATGATGTTGAAACAGCTAATCTTCTAGCTAGTGAAATGTTAAAAATGGACCTAGCTCCAAGTAAAATAGATATTGGACGTCTAACTGCTGAGTATATTGAAAGTCGCGCAACTAATGCTAACGCATTCCTATCTGAGAGATTGAGTTATATCATTGGAGTAGATACTAGTTCAAAGCAAGCTAAGGATGTCATCCTCTATGGCTTCGGTAGAATTGGCAGATTAGCTGCTAGAGAATTAATTAAACAAGCCGGAAAAGGACAACAATTAAGATTAAAAGCAATTGTAGTTAGAAAATTAACTAATGCTCAAATTATAAAAAGAGCAGATCTTCTAAGGACAGACTCAGTACATGGAGCATTTAAAGGTGTAATTAATATTGACTTAGATAACCAGTCTATAACTGTAAATGGTCAAGTAATTAAATTTATTGACGGGGCAAAACCTGAAGATATTGATTACACTCAATATGGAATTAATGATGCTTTATTAATTGATAATACAGGCGCCTTTACTGAAAAAGAATCTTTATCTCTTCACTTAAAATCAAAAGGAGTAAGTAAAGTATTACTAACCGCTCCAGGCAAAAAGATTCCAAATATTGTTTATGGCATTAACTCGCAGAATTTAGATATTGATAACACTGATATCTTCTCAGCAGCTTCATGTACCACCAACTGTATTGCTCCAATCTTACATATAGTAGAAAAAAAATATGGGGTGTTAAAAGGGCATCTAGAAACTGTACATTCTTACACTAATGACCAGAATTTATTGGATAATATGCACAAAAAACCAAGAAGAGGGCGTTCTGCAGCAATAAATATGGTAATTACCTCAACAGGAGCTGGGAAAGCAGTTACTAAGGTGATCCCTTCATTAGAAGGCAAGTTGTCAGCAAATGCCGTACGTGTGCCTACGCCAAATGTTTCATTGGCAATCTTAAAATTAACTCTTGATGAAAAAACATCTGTAAAGGAAATTAATGCTGTAATGCGCGAGGCCGCATTACGTGGAAACCTTGTAAATCAAATCAATTACCAAGTTGAACCAGATTTGGTCTCTACTGACATTATAGGAAATAGTTGTTGTGCAGTGTATGATAGCAATGCTACAATCTGTACAGATGAAGGAAATGATGTTGTCCTATATGTATGGTACGACAATGAATTTGGATACACTAAACAAGTCATACGCCTCGCAAAACAAATTGCAAAAGTTCGTAGATTAACATATTATTAATTTATAAAGCTGAATGCAAGCTAAATTAACAATAAACCATCAAGTATTTATTTGGTATAAATTTTTCAACTCTATCTTCTTTGGAATAGCAGTTGGTTCTTATGTAACACAATACGAACCGCTGAAAATAGAAGACTTCCCTGTAATAGGGATCGTATTTTGCCTACTATCCATTCCCATTGCATTATTATATAAAAGGATTATGAAAATCCATTACTTCTACACAGCATCAATACTAGTAGAAGTAATAATGCTAATATGGATAGTTCTATTCTTAATTGACCCATGGTCTTCACAAAATCTATTGGGAAATTCATATCAAATTGCACTAATAATATATATTGCTCGCTATATCACATTCATGTTTGGAGACTTCCTCTCTAGAGCAGAAACAATATTTATCAAGAAAACTAAAGTTCTTTCAAAAATAGATGTCATGAAACAACTTGGAACAATATCTGGCATGATGATATCAGTCTTTTTCTATACTATATTAGAAAACTATTACGGTATCACTGAAAATGCACCTAAAGTATTTTATATACACTTTCTTTTATGTGTTATTGAAGTAACAATAATCACTTTATTAATACTAAGTTTTAAAACAAAAAATATAATTACAAAAAAAACACCAAGAGATTAATCTTTACAGCAAATAATCATTAAATTTGTAATCCAAATATCAACAAAAAAACAAATCAAATGGCAGTAGAATTCACAGATGGAAACTTTAAAGAATTAGTTTTAGAATCAACTAAACCAGTACTAGTCGACTTCTGGGCAACTTGGTGTGGACCATGCAGGGCTATTGCCCCTGTAATAGATGAGCTACACAATGAACTTAAAGGGAAAGCAGTAATTGGAAAGGTTAATATTGATGAGAACTCAGATACACCTGTAAATTATGGAGTTAGAAATATTCCTACTTTACTTGTTTTTAAAAATGGAGAGGTAGTTGACAAAGTTGTAGGCAATCAACCGAAATCAAAATTACTAGAGATCTTAACAGCTCACATGTAAAATATTACAAACTACTAATAAGGGCTTAAAGGCCCTTTTTTTATGGAAAAATTAGATTATTCCAAGCTCTCTACAAATATCGAGTTATTTGCTCAGCAGGTTGTTGAAGGTTTTATTACTGGAAAACACAAAAGCCCATACCATGGATTCTCTGTAGAATTTGCAGAGCACAGACTTTATAATTCAGGAGAAAGTACTAGACACATTGATTGGAAATTATATGCTAGGACAGATAAACTATTCAACAAAAGATATGAAGAAGAGACAAATTTAAGATGTCAACTAATTATTGATGCGTCTTCATCCATGTATTATCCAATCATTAAAAGACCTAGCCTAGAAAATCCAAATAAATTACTTTTCTCTATATATGCTTCTGCTGTAATGATGAATCTCCTAAAAAAACAGAGAGATGCTGTTGGCTTAAGTATATTTACGGATAAACTAGAAACTCACACACCAAGTAAAACTACGCATAGACATCACAGAATTCTATATAATGAATTGGATAAATTATTATCAGTTGACGCTATCTACAAGCCCAGACTGACAGACTCTACTGACGTATTACATCAAATTTCTGAATTATTACACAAACGATCATTAGTGATGATTTTTACTGATTTTATTCATTCTCATAAAACATTAGAAGAACAGTTTGAGGCTTATAAACATTTAAAATATAATCAACATGAGGTGGTATTGTTTTATCTACATGAACCTAAAACTGAGCAAGATCTTGAATTTGATAATAAACCCTATAAATTTATTGATCTGGAAAGTAAAGAAGAACTAAAATTAAATCCGAATCTATATAAGATCAAATATCAAAATCAAGCAAAAGATCATCTTAAAGAATTAAAATTAAAATGCTTTCAGTATAAAATTGATTTAATTGAAGTTGATATAAATAAAGGATTCGAGACAATCTTAACATCGTATCTACTTAAAAGACAAAAAATGTTTTGAGGATTTAAAAAACAAATTATATTTGCATCACTTTTTGAAAAAGTCGGTCTGGTAGTTCAGCTGGTTAGAATACATGCCTGTCACGCATGGGGTCGCGGGTTCGAGTCCCGTCCAGACCGCAACTAAAA
>PCBP01000020.1 GCA_002730985.1 Flavobacteriales bacterium
TCATATTTAATGCTGTTCAGGAAGGTAGTATTACTGCATATGGAAATGCGGTATATGATGATGAGTTTAGAACTCCAATGACTCAGGAAGAGATTAAATCTATTGGGGGAGCTAAAGAAGAGATCATTGAGGTTATTGATTGGGATGCAGTTGCATTGGGCGCTGATCCTGAAGAAGCAAAAACTTTTACCACTAATATTGTTCCTTTTAATAGAAATACTGTAAAAAAGTGGAGGCTTAAAGAAGAATGGTTTTTTGACAAGCAAAGATCAGTGATGGATGTTAGAATAATTGGTATGGCTCCTTTACAAGAAGATAGAGATGAGGTGAATGGCGACTTACTTGGTACATTCTCTCCATTATTTTGGGTGCACTTCCCTGAAGCAAGAAAGATATTAATTAATGCTGAGGTCTTTAATTTAGTTAAGAATGATTCAGAAAGAAGAACTTACGATGATATTTTTTGGAAAAGAATGTTTGGTTCTACTATTGTCAAAGAGTCAAATGTAATGGATAGAAAGGTGAATGAATATATGGTGGGCCTAGATGCTTTGTTAGAAGCGGAGAATATAAAGGCTGAGATATTTAATATAGAGCATGATTTGTGGGAGTATTAATGTTAGATTGATAAGATGATTCAAGCCCCTTTCTGGGGCTTTTTTCGTTATAATATGATATCTAATAGCAATAATTGTATGTTACTATCGTTTGGAAGTAGCACAAAAAATGGTCCAATTATTGTTGTATTGGTACATGGTTACTTTTTAAAGTATTCTATTGATGATTCTTAGGAATATGAAATGAAAAACTTGTATTTTTGAGCCTTCAACATTGTATATTCGATACACGTAGGAAATGATAAATAAATAGGTATGGAAAAAGAATTAAGTTTAAGAGAGATAATTAATGAGGCTATATTGTTCTTTATTGATTTCAGGAAGGTTATAATTATAACAACTATTTGCGGAGCTTTAGGTGCTATTTTATTTCAGAAAGTACGACCTGCCTATTATAATACTACAGCACTAGTTACTTCTGGCCTTCCTAACTTTGAAAGAATAGATGATGCGTCAATATTAAATCAAAGAGTTGCAATTGATTTAATTAATCTTCTGCAATTAGATATTAGAAAAGAAGATTATGTCATTCTTTCAGAAAAAATGAATATCTCTTTGGAGGATGCTATAGCAATTAAATCAATAAAAGCAGAAGAGATATTTATTAAAGATCAAGATGAGAAGGAACATAGCACTCCCAAGTTCAGTATTGCATTATCAGTGAAGGATAACAAGTCTATCTCTAATATTCAAGATGGACTAGCGTATTATTTTAGGACTAATATATATATAGGTGGTTATTATGATCAGTTTGTTGCAACTACTTCAGATGAGATTAATGCGATTAATAATGAGGTGAGTAGCCTAAGGACTATAAGAGAATTAGAGAGGTCAACTATTGATATAAGCTCTATAAATGTAAATTCTAAGAAATCTCAATATGATGTTAATAATCAGATATTAGAGTTAATTACTCTAAGGTCTAAGAAGATTACAGATTTAAAATTATTAGAGCCACTTTCATTCATTGCTCCATTTACTATAACTCAGAATCCAGAAAGAGGAGTATTGATATTGGGATCAATTGCAGCAGCTTTTTCATTCTTTATAGGAATCTTGATTGCAGTATTTAGAAATGTATATGTAAATTCAGAGAAATAATGAAAGTTACAGTTATAGGTTCTGGATATGTAGGCTTAGTTGCTGCAGCCTGCTTTGCTGAGATGGGAAATAATGTTATTTGTGTTGATATTGATCATGAAAAGATTACGCAGTTAATAAGAGGTGTAATTCCAATATATGAGCCTGGAATATCTGATTTAGTTATAGACAATCAGAATAAAAAAACTCTGAAATTTACAACTAATACTAAAGAAGCTTTAGAATCTGCTGAGGTTGTATTTATTGCTGTTGGGACTCCTATGGGTGAGGATGGATCAGCCGATCTTAAGTATGTTTTGCAAGTCGCTAAATCTATTGGAGAAAATATGTGTCATCATCTTGTTGTTGTTGATAAATCAACTGTTCCAGTGGGGACTGCTGATAAAGTAAGAGAGACTATTCAGAGAGAGCTGGAGAATAGAGACTCAAAGCTTACTTTTGATGTTGTTTCTAATCCAGAATTTTTAAAAGAAGGAGCCGCTATAAAAGATTTTATGCATCCTGACAGGGTTATTGTTGGAGCTAATGATGATAGTTCCATGGAAATAATGAGAAACTTATATGCTCCGTTTACGGTTAGTAGTAATAGGTTTATTGGTATGGATATAAGATCAGCGGAAATGACTAAATATGCAGCTAATGCTATGCTTGCTACAAAGATTTCTTTTATTAATGAGATTTCTAATATTTGTGAACGTGTAGGTGCAGACGTGAACCAAGTTCGTAAAGGTATTGGTAGCGATCAGAGAATTGGATATAAGTTTATTTATCCAGGATGTGGCTATGGAGGAAGTTGTTTTCCGAAAGATGTACAAGCGTTGATCAATATTGCAAATACTCACGGATATCATCCTGATTTAATAGATTCTGTTGAAAAGGTTAATAAAGCACAGAAAGAAGTCTTGTTTTCAAAGCTAACCAGCCAATTAGGCAATGATCTGAAAGATAAAAGGATTGCAGTATGGGGACTCTCATTTAAGCCTGGAACTGATGATATGAGAGAGGCGCCTTCCATTAATTTGATCAAATCTATTATTAATGTAGGAGGTAGCGTGAGTGCGTATGATCCAAAAGCGATTAATGAGGCTAAGTTCTATTTGAAAGATATTGAAATTGTGTATGCAGATGACAAATATTCTGCTTTAGAAGATGCTGACGCTTTAATATTAGTAACTGAGTGGAAAGAATTTAGAAGTCCTGATTTTGATTTAATGCGATCAAAGATGAAAGGGCATCTATTTATTGATGGTAGAAATCAGTTTACATCAGACTTTGTGCAAAGCAAAGGATTTAAGTATATTCAAATTGGCGTTAAAGCGTAGTAATACATGTCAATTAAAAGTATTCTTCTGTCAAAATCCTCCATAGATTTTGCTTATTTGTTTTGTTCAAATATAATAAAGAAAGGATTTGGATTTGTGAGAGAAGTTATCTTAGCATCCATTTTCGGATCTTCTGTCTTGTATGCTAATTTCTTATTATTAAAGACTGTATCCGAGTTATTCTCAGACTTAACCCAAGGAAGTGCAATGCAGGCAAGTTTATTGTCTAAATTTTCAAAATTATATTCTGACAATGATAATATTTCCTTAGTGAATATATTTAATTTCTCTAGGAAGATCATGTTCGGATTATTTATTTTGAGTCAATTGATTCAAATCCCGATTGTATTTTATATAAATCCTGAATATTTCCGGACTTTTATTTTTCTATCTTTATTGTTAGGCGTAGTCCTCTCTCTGAATTTCTATAATGCAATTTTCCTCGTAATTATGCAAGGAAAAGGTCAGTTTAAGAAGCATTCTTTTTCAACTACAATGGATATCTTTATATCTACATTAATATTGTATCCATTGTCTATATTATTTGAAGTAATAGGTATTGTGATTAGTAGACTAGTAGGACTATTGAGTTTGTTTTATATCTACTTATCTCCCATGTCTAATGAGCAGAAAGGTGTAGATGTTAAATTTGGACTAAAAGATTTTAACATATCAATACTTTTTTTAGGTAATTTCGCAAATATTATCATGTTACTTTCTAGATTTACGGCAGGACTTGATGATGGAAATAATATTACTTTTTTTAATTATTCGATTGTGTTATTAAATGTGCTTCTTACAGCTGTCATACTTAATTTAAATACTATTGTTTTAAGAAGACTGTCAATTAAAAAAGATTTGCGTTTAGTTATCTTATCAGGCTTTAGTGCATTATTCTTAGGTTTAGGATTGGTATTCGTTATTAATACTTATGGTTTCAATATTATTCAATTTATTTTTCAAAGAGGAGCCTTCACTTTAGAAGATACATTTGCGACTTTCGCTTATGCAAAAGATCTAAGTTATAGTTTTGTATTGATCTTTATAGCATCTGCTTTATTTCAGCCTTTCTTTAGTATGGATCAGGATCTGATAAAAAGGGAAAGCAGCGTAATGGCTAGGATTTTATTTCTAGCTATAGTTGGTTTATTTGTAGTCTTCAATTTCATTTCTCTAGATGCCAGGGATAATTCATTGATAATGATTTATTCATTATCTGTCTTGAGTATGTTTCTGTCTATTTTTTCTGTATATAAATATTTTACAACTAAAGTTTTAAAGAAATAATGGAATTAAATTTCTTTATTACGTTGTGTGTTCTAGGTGTTATCACGCTTCTTACTGAGAACAGAAGTATTTTAAGATATTTATATATGCCAGTCTTATTGTCATTTTTAGTTGTTGTTAGGCTAAATGCGTTTGTTTTTAACGGTTTTGAGATTGACATCTTAACATATGCTTTAGAGATGCAGTCGACTTCTTTTGATTTATATTATGTAAGAGAGTTCATATTCTGGTTTGGCTTACGGATTATATATTATCTAACACAATCAGAACTGTTTTCATTTATTGTCCTAGATTTTTTTTGGGTATATCTTCTGCTAAGAATTTCAGAATATAAGGATTCAAGGAGACTAGGAAAGGGGCTAGTAATCATTTTAGCAACGAGTTTCTCTTTCTTCTTTGGATATGAGAATATATATAGACAGTTTTATGCTATGGTTGTGTCTTTATATGCTTATTCTATTCTTGATATAAGAACTGGTAGAGCAATTCTTATATTTATTGTTTCTATCTTTATTCATAATTTGTCCTTATTCCTTATCCCTTTATTTCTTATTAGGAAATGTTATACTTTCCCATTAAAGGATAAAGTTATTTTGTCTTCAGTAGTTGCTAGTATATACATCCTTATTCTACCTTCTATTATGTCATTTAAAGACGCTGATCCTACTGAGATCGATCTTAGTTATTTGTATCTATTTCTTTTTATGGCGTTATTTGTTTTCTATATATATAAGTTTAGAGATAATGTTTTCCGTTTTATAAAGATAGTCCCATCCATACTGCCAATTATAATTTTAATATCTGGTTTTGTTTTACATAATCAGGAGATGATTGCAGAGAGATTAAGCATGATGTTTATTCCTTTTTTACTTTATGATTTGTATCTTTTTTCAAATTCAATAAAAAATCCTCTAAAGAGGAAAGCATTTCGTATGACCTTAATAATAACTTTTACTCTTCCTGTTTTTTTGTTTTCAAGTTCAATGATATTTTTAAATTAAGTAATGGGAAAATGGAAAAAATATAATGGAGCGCTTATTCCAGATTACCCACCTCACATTGAGAGTGAGGTGGATTTACCTTTTTTAAAACAAGAAATAAAATATAATCGTGCTTTCTTTGCAAGATGGGTGTCAGAATTTGATAGAAAAGATAAATCAGACTTTTGGTATATAATAAATGACAAGTTTTTAGAAATAGAAGAATATAGTGTCAATACAAGAAGTAAGATTAGAAGAGGGCTTAAAGAACTAGAGGTAAGAAAGATTTGTAAAGAAGAAATGTTGGAGCATGGTTATTCTGTTTATTCATCTGCTTTTAATCGGTATTATACGATTAATAAACCCATGAATAATAGAGAATTTATAAATCACATTGAGGACTTAGATGGATTATGGGAATTCTGGGGAGTGTTTAATAAGGAAGATAATCTATTAATAGGATATAGTCAGAATAAGGTAATAGATAACCAGTGTTATTATTCTACTATAAAGTTTCATGTTGATTATTTGAAGAAATATTCAAGTTATGTTCTTTATTATACAATGAATAGTCATTATTTAAAAGAAAGAAATCTATCTTATGTTAATGAGGGGACTAGAAGTATTCTGCACGCAACTAATGTACAATCATTTTTGATTGAGAAATTTAAATTTAGAAAGGCTTATTGTAAAGTGCATATTCAATATCATCCTTTAGTTAGGATTATTGTTTTTATGTTATTCCCGTTTCGTTCATTAATTGTTAAAAGTAGTAATAAGTTAATGCATAAGATAGGTGTTGTTTTAAAGCAGGAAGAATATCATAGATCAAATAAGAATGAATAGTCTTGTATCCATAATAACTCCTTCCTATAATTCTGTTAGGTATATAAGTGAGTGTGTTGAATCAGTCCTTGCTCAAACTTATACTAGTTGGGAGATGATTATTGTAGATGATTGCTCTGAGGATGATTCTAAGCAGCTCATAACTGCCTTGTCTTCAAATGATATAAGAATAAAGACGATATTTTTAGATAGTAATATTGGGGCTGCAGAGGCTCGTAACATTGCACTCGCAAAAGCTAAAGGAGAATATATTGCATTTTTAGATTCAGATGATCTATGGGAGCCACATAAATTAGAAAGGCAGATTTCATTTATGAATAAAAATAATATTGCATTTTCTTATACAACATATCAATCAATTTCTGAAGATGGATTAAATGTAATCAATATTATTAAAGCTCCTAAAGAGATGACTTATTATTCTTATCTAAAGAATACAATAATTGGTTGTTTAACCGTTATTATTAATAGAGAAAAAGTTGGGTATTTTGAAATGCCTAATGTCCGATCTTCTCATGATATGGCTCTTTGGTTATTAATCTTGAAGAGAGGGTTCTCTGCATATGGTTTAAATGAGAACTTGGCTAAATATAGAATCGTTTCTTCATCTAATACAGCAAATAAAATGAAGGCAGTAAAAGATGTTTGGAAAGTATATAGAGAAATAGAAAGATTATCTTTCTTGTATAGCCTCTGGTGTTTTTTCTGCTATATTTTTAATACAGTAAAGAAAAGAATATTATGAAAAGAATAATAGATGTTTTTTCTTCACTATTAGGGTTGCTTATTTTATTTCCTTTATTTGTTTTGCTGTCAATTTTAATAAAGAGTACTTCAATAGGGTCAGTGTTCTTTATTCAAGAGAGAGTAGGGAAGGATGGAATAATCTTTAAGATGATCAAATTTAGAACAATGTATGTTATGCAGGATACTTGTAGTACAATTTCTTTAAAAGGGGATGTTAGAGTTACTAAAATAGGTGGTTTTCTCCGAAAATATAAATTAGATGAATTGCCAGAGTTAATTAATGTTTTACTTGGTCACATGAGTTTGGTAGGACCTAGGCCTGATGTTCTTGGTTATGCTGATCAACTTGTTAAAGCTGATAGAGACATCTTAAAGATAAGACCAGGTATTACAGGGCCTGCAAGTCTAAAATATTTAAATGAGGAAGAAATTTTAGCTAAACAAGAAGATCCAAAGGCATATAATGATGAGGTGATATATCCAGACAAGGTTAAAATAAATTTAGATTATTATAACAATCAAAGTATTTGGCTTGATTTTAAGATTATATTTGCTACAATATTTAGAACCTCTTATTAGTGCAAGAAAATAAAAGAATATGGTTGTCCCCTCCTCACATGGGATGTAGAGAAAGGGAGTTAGTGGGAGAAGTGTTTGACGTCAATTGGATTGCTCCTGCTGGGCCTCATATTAGTGTTTTTGAAAAAGAACTTTCTAAGATATCTATAGAATATAATATTGCAGCACTTAGTAGTGGTACTGCGGCTATTCATTTGGCTTTGATTCTAGCTGGAGTTCAAAAAGATGACAATGTCATATGCTCTTCTTTCACATTCTCCGCATCTGCTAACCCTATTAAATATTTAGGTGCAAATCCTATCTTTATTGACAGTGAGAGAGAAAGTTGGAATATGTGTCCTGAACTTTTAAATAGAGCAATAGAAGAGGGAATAGAGCATAATAAGAAGCCCAAAGCTATTGTTTTAGTTCATTTGTATGGGATGGCTGCTAAGCTTGATGAGATAATTACAATTGCTGACAGATTTGATATCCCTATAATTGAAGATGCTGCGGAAGCTCTTGGGTCAAAATATAAGAATCAACAATTAGGCACCTTTGCTGATTTTGGAGTTTATTCTTTTAATGGCAATAAAATAATTACAACATCAGCAGGTGGAGCGCTGGTTTGTAAAAATAAGAATAAGATTGAAAAAGCTAGATTTTTAGCTACTCAAGCAAGAGATGATGCTTACCATTATGAGCATTCACAGGTGGGTTATAATTATAGAATGAGTAATGTCTGTGCAGCGATTGGAGTAGGGCAGCTAGAATCATTATCTGATAGGGTGATAAGAAAAAGAGAGATATTCAATTATTATAAGAATGAACTTTCAATTATTAAA
>PCBP01000021.1 GCA_002730985.1 Flavobacteriales bacterium
AGACTACTCAAAGTACAATAAAATAAAAAATACAGTAATTTTTGGGGGAGTTAAACAAGGAACTCAAACTAATGCACTTAATCATGGTGTTGATGTGTTAGTGGCAACTCCAGGAAGGCTATTGGATCTTATGGGGCAAGGGTTTATCTCCCTAAAAGACATTAAGTATTTTGTATTAGATGAGGCAGATAGAATGTTAGATATGGGTTTCATTCATGATATTAGAAAAATATTGAATCAATTACCAAAAGAGCGTCAATCTTTATTCTTTTCGGCTACTATGCCTAAAAATATTATAGATCTTTCATCTCAGATATTAAAATACCCAAAAAGAATATCTGTTAATCCTGTATCTTCAACAGCTGAAACTATTAAACAGTATATCTACTATACAAATAAGTCAGATAAAAAAGACTTATTGCTTTACATTTTAAAAGATCAATCAATCAATCAATTATTACTATTTTCAAGAACAAAACATGGTGCTGATAGGATAGTTCGGAATTTAAGAAAGAAAAACATTACGGCTTCAGCAATTCATGGTGACAAAACACAGAATCAAAGACAAAAAGCATTAAAATCTTTTAAAGATTTGCAAATACGAATTTTAGTCGCTACTGATATCGCTGCTAGAGGAATTGATATTGATAAGTTAAGTTTTGTTTTAAATTATGACATACCTAATGAGTCAGAAACATATGTGCATAGGATAGGAAGATGCGGGAGAGCAGGAGAAGAAGGAGTTGCTATCTCTATCTGTGAGCCAGAAGAGAATATATACGCTAAGAGTATAGAAAAATTGATACAGCAAGAAATTGAAACAGTTCAAAACCATCCCTTCCCTCAAACCGAGAAACCTATGGATGCCCAGCAAAAGAAAGAATCCGAGAAAGAAAAGAAAAGAAGGAGACAAGAATTTTTTGCAAATAGAAATAAAAAGAGACGATCTAAGAACACCAATAATAGAGCTAATAAAAACTAATCTTATCTATAGCTAATCTTTCTCATTCTTAGTGATAAGGGTGTTATCTCTAAATATTCATCCGCCTGAATATACTCCATATGTTCTTCTAATGAAAGAACAACCCTAGGAGAAATGTGTACTGCAGCATCAGATCCTGACTTACGTATATTAGTTAGTTGCTTTCCTTTTATTACGTTAACATCTAGATCATCATCTCGAGTGTTTTCTCCGACAACCTGACCCTTATAGACATCATTTCCGGGTGAAATAAAAAATCTTCCTCTGTCTTGTAATTTTCCGATTGAAAATGCTGTTGAAATTCCCGATGCCATTGAGATCAGAGAGCCTTTATTCCTTTCTGTAATTTCTCCCTTAAATGTAGCATATTCTCTAAACCTATGTGTCATAATCGCATTGCCAGAAGTTGCAGTTAACATATTATTTCGCAAACCAATTAACCCTCTGGATGGAATATCAAATTCTAAATGCTGTAAATCTCCCTTTGGCTCCATTACTAAAACATCACCCTTTCTTTGAGTTACTAATTCAATTGCTTTTCCAGAGAATTCAATTGGAACATCAATTACTAATGTTTCCATTGGCTCACAATTTACACCGTCAATCTCTTTACAAATCACTTGAGGCTTGCCAACTTGGAATTCAAAGCCTTCTCTTCTCATTGTTTCAATTAATACTGAAAGATGAAGTATACCTCTGCCAAATACATTAAATTTATCCTCGGAAAGACCATCCTCAACTCTTAATGCAAGGTTCATCTCAAGTTCCGCATACAATCTGTCCCTCAAGTGTCTTGATGTACAATATCTTCCCTCTTTACCAAAAAATGGAGAATTATTGATAGTGAAAAGCATGCTCATTGTAGGCTCGTCGATCAATATTCTTGGTAATGCTTGAGGTATTTCAAGGTCAGAAATAGTATCTCCAATCTCAAAGCCATCAACACCTACTAGGGAGCAAATATCTCCAGAAGACACAGACTCCACTTGCACTTTACTCATTCCTTCAAAAACATGTATTTCTTTAATTCTTACTTTCTTCTTTACTCCATCTTTTTTACATAGCATATAATCATTACCTTCAAATAACTCTCCCCGAAAAATACGACCGATAGCAATGCGCCCAACAAATTTTGAATAATCTAATGATGTAATTTGTAATTGAGGCGTTCCTTCATTATATGGCGCCTCAGGAATATTTTCAATTATAGCATCCAATAATGATGTGATATTATTAGTCCTATTTCTCCAATCAAGGCTCATCCAACCCTCTTTTGAGGAACCAAAGAGTGTAACAAAATCTAATTGATCTTCACTAGCATCTAAATTACACATTAGATCAAAGATCCCATCTTGAACTAAATCAGGAGTGCAATTTTCTTTATCTACTTTATTAACGACAAGAATTGGTTTTAATCCCAATTCAATTGCTTTACTAAGAACAAATCGTGTTTGTGGCATAGAACCTTCAAAAGCATCCACAAGTAATAACACACCATCAGCCATTTTCAATACACGCTCTACCTCACCTCCGAAATCAGAGTGACCAGGTGTGTCAATAACATTTATCTTTACCCCTTTATACCTAACAGATACGTTTTTTGAAAGGATAGTAATCCCTCTTTCTCTCTCCAGATCATTATTGTCAAGTAGTAGATCTACTCTCTCTTTACGCTCATCAAGCACCTTGCATTCTTCGATGATCTTATCAACTAATGTTGTTTTACCATGGTCTACATGTGCAATTATAGCAACATTTCTTATCAAACTCATAGGGTTTTTTTAGGGAATTTAAAAGATGAAAAAAGTCGGGGTAGCAAGATTCGAACTTGCGACCTCCTGCTCCCAAAGCAGGCGCGATAACCGGGCTACGCTATACCCCGAACAAAGGTTTGCAAAACTAAAAAAAGATTTATACATGCAAACAAAAAACAAATCTTTGTTTTGCGGAGAGGAAGGGATTCGAACCCCCGGTACGCGTAAGCGCACAACTCCTTAGCAGGGAGCCCCGTTCGGCCACTCCGGCACCTCTCCAATTCTCAAAAGAACTTTTTTAGGACTGCAAATGTATATTAATCTCAATTGCTGACAAATTATATGTCAAATATATTTTAGTTTAAATTTTAACTAAATATTTCAGCAAATTATTTTACTCAAATGTTATATTTGCAAACCTAATTAAGTTAGAACATGAATAAAAAAGCACTAATACTACTATTACTATCTACTGTATTGACTGCTTGTGTGAAAGAGAGAAATTTATCACAAAATACTGTAATTGCCCATATCCTATCACAACCTGATGGGCTACATCCATATAACAACAACTCGGTTATGAGGTCATATGTTTTTGAATATACACAAAAGACACTACTAAGGCTTGACCTAGAATCACTAGAATATGTGCCAGATCTACTAAAAGAGCTTCCAGTTTCATCAGAAGACAATAAAACATTTTATTTTGAATTAAAAGATAACATTAGGTGGGATGATGGCTCACTACTTACAGCAGAAGACATAGAATTTTCTACCAAAATTATGTTATGTCATCTAACTGACAATTCACAAATTAGACCAATATATAATTCTGTAATAGAATCAGTTAAAACTGATCCAGAAAACCCTTTGAAATTTACTATGCGTGCCTTAGATATCAACTGGACTGCCAAAACTATTCTTGGAGGAATTTATATTCAACAGAAAAAATATTGGGATCCAAGTGGGATATTAGATAAGCTCTCTTTTCAGCAAATATTATCTAGGAGCTTTAAAGAAACTGATGAGATAACGAATTGGTTTAATGACTTTAATCATGCTGACAATAGCTTCAAACCTAAAAAACTACAAGGTCTTGGTCCATATATAGTTAGTGAATGGGAGCCTAGTCAATATATAACTCTAACTAGGAAATCTTCATGGTGGGGAAGTAAAGACACGTCTGTTTACAATAAGTCATACCCTGAAAAAATTATTTTTAAGGTAATTAGAGAGGATGCTTCATCATATCTTGCTTTAAAGAATCAGGAAATTGACGTCACCACAAATATTGGAACTGTAAAACTTATGAAACTTAGAGAGAGAGATTATTTTAACAATAATTATGACTCTGATTTCCTCAATAGATATGGAATATCATATATTGGATTAAACATGAAGCCTGATGGTATAAAACATAAACCATTTTTTGTAGACAAAAGAGTAAGAAGAGCACTTGCATATACAATACCAGTTGATGAAATTATAGAAGTAATGATGCACGGAAAAGCCACAAGACAAACTTCTAGTGTATCACCATTAAAGAAAACATATAATGACACATTAACACTTATTCCATTAGATATTGAAAAAGCTAAAGAGTTATTAACTGAAGCAGGATGGGTTGATACAGATGGAGATAATATTAGAGATAAAATGATTAATGGAGTTAAGACACCTTTCTCATTTAAATTTAGCTATATGAGTTCTCCAGCATCAAAAGAAGTAGTTTTAATGATGAGAGAAAGTATGTATAAGGCAGGTATAGTTGCTGAACCTACACCTATGGATTTTTCTTTATTTTATAAGAATGCAGGAGATCATAAATTTGATGCTATGCTAGCTGGCTGGGGCAGTAGTGCTGCATATTCAAATCCAATGCAACTATGGCACACCTCTTCTTGGGCGAATAAAGGGTCTAATTTCTGTGGATTTGGGGATGCAGAAAGTGATGCTTTAATTGAAGAGGCAAATAAAACTTTAGACTATCAAACACATAAAAATGCGCTTTTAAAATTACAAGCAAGAATTTACGAAGACCAACCATATGTATTTTTATATTGTTCTAAAAGAAAATTTGCCGTACATAAGAGATTTAATAATAGAGAAATGTTTTTTGAGTTTCCCGGTGTCATGCTGAATAATCTAGATTTAAACTCTAGTATTAACTAATAGATATTTATACAGAATGTTTAAATACGCAATAAAAAGAATTATAACATTTATACCAATGCTGATAGCTATATCCCTATTGTCATTTATTATAAGTGTTAATGCCCCTGGTGATCCAGTAGAGAGGCTAGCAAAATCTGCTGAGAGTGAAGGTTCTGCTCAAGAGCAATCTGGTGCATCAAAAAAAATTAAGCAGGAATTAAGAAAAAAACTAGGATTAGATCTTCCTATATTCTACTTAAGCATCACTGATCTTGCTTCTTCAGATACTCTGTACAGAATACAAGATAAGTACCACCAAGTAAATCTTAAGGCTTTAACTCATCAAAGTGGTAATTGGCAGGCAGTTTCAAACTATTATCTTTCCTTACTAGATTTAGAGAAATCTTATCGAAAGATCGATGCAAAATTAATAGCAGAAAATGATAAAACATTAGATTTAAACATAGTAAATGAGGCTTGTAATCAGTTTGGATCTGAAATAGGAAGTTTATTAGAAACATCTGACAATAATTTAGTTCAAAATAGCTTTAACAAAATGAACAACTTACTTTCTAGTAATAGTTTTTTGGTACCACTAACAAAACCTTTAATTGAATTAGAAAGTAGAAGAACTGCATTATCTACTAATAGAACACAATGGAAAACATATATACCGGCTCTTAACTGGTATGGGGCAAACAATCAATACCACTTATGGCTATTTGGAAACAATAACGACAGAAAGGGATTATTAAGAGGAGACTTTGGAATATCCTATATTGACAGTCAGCCAATCCAGGACAAGATCTGGCAGAAAGTTGGAATTTCATTCTCTCTATCACTTATATCTATCTTCTTAGCATATCTTATAAGTATTCCAATAGGTATTTATTCAGCTTACCGTAAAGATTCAGCAGCTGACAAAGGTATGTCACTAATACTTTTTATCTTATATTCTATGCCTTCATTCTTTGTTGGAACACTATTATTACTCCAATTTGCTAATCCAGATAATCTAGCATGGTTCCCTGTGTCAGGAATACAGGACCCCACTATATTTGATCCTGAGTGGAGTTTTTGGAAAAAAATACAACATAGAATCCCATTTCTGATCTTGCCAATTATAACCTACACTTATGGATCATTTGCATTTTTAAGTAGAATTATGAGAGTAGGGATGATTGATATTGTTTCTCAAGATTATATACGTACAGCACGAGCAAAAGGTTTAGAAGAAAAGAAAGTGATACTTAAGCATGCATTAAGAAATTCATTATTACCTATAATTACTGTTTTCGCAGCTATATTCCCAATGGCAATTGGTGGAAGTATAATTATTGAAGTAATCTTCTCTATACCAGGAATGGGTGTCGAAATTTATAATTCTATTTTAAATTATGACTACCCGATGATTATTACAGTCTTTACTCTCTCAGGATTTTTAACCATGGTTGGATACTTAGTTTCAGATATACTTTATGCTGTAGTCGATCCAAGAATCTCTTATAAATAGGATTATGCAAAACACAAACGAGAATTTTTCATTTAAAAAATATGCTTGGTCACAATTCAAGAAAAATAAGATCGCATTAGTTTGTCTATATCTTCTTTTTACACTAATTATTATAGCCGTTCTTGCACCATATATTGCAAACGAAAGACCACTTTATGCTGAATACAAAGGAGAAACATTATATCCTGCATTTGCAAGTTCAAGTAGAACAGATTCTATTTTTAATTCAAGTGGTCAATTAGATGAAATATTACAATATGACATCACAGACTGGAGAAGATTAAGCTTTACAAAAGTCATATGGGCGCCTATTCCATATTCTCCTGGAGGTATGGACAGATATAATAGAGATTATGTATCTCCTGGTGGAAAACAAAGATTTAAAAACCAAGATGGTGAAATAACAGATGCTCCAAAAAGATTTAGACATATTCTTGGTACTGATGGAATTGGAAGAGATCTAGCAGCAGGCTTAATTCATGGAACAAGAATTTCATTGATGGTAGGTTTAGTTTCTATGGGAATAGCATCGTTGATTGGAATAATATTAGGAGCACTAGCAGGATTTTTTGGTGACACAAAATTAAAAATGCCTAGAGTAAAGTATTGGCTAACCCTATTTGGATTTTTTATGGGTATATTCTATGGTTTTGGGCAACGAAAATATATACTAGCAGATGCTTTTGGTGAGAGCATAACAAGTGGAATATTACAGATGCTAGTCAGTATCTTGATAATTATCTTGATTATATTCTTATTTAGGCAGTTAAGTAGATTCTTGCAATTTGGCTACCTAAAGACTGAAACGAAAGTCCCAATAGATACATTTGTATCAAGAGGAATTGAACTTCTAAACTCCATCCCAAGATTGCTGCTAATTATTACTATTACAGCAATTGTTGAAAGAAGTATCTGGATTGTTATGATAATTATTGGTGTAACCAGTTGGACGGGTATCGCAAGATTTACTAGAGCTGAATTCTTAAGGATTAGATCATTAGAATTTGTACAAGCAGCTGAATCATTAGGGTTTTCATCAATTAGAACAATCTTTAAACATGCATTACCAAATGCATTAGCGCCTGTATTTGTGAGTATTGCCTTCGGTATTGCTTCTGCAATTCTAATTGAGAGTGGACTTTCATTCCTAGGAATTGGGGTTCCAGATGATATTGTCACTTGGGGCTCCTTACTTAACCTTGGTAGACAAAACTTAGAAGCCTGGTGGCTGATCATCTACCCAGGAATGGCAATATTTATTACAATCACAATTTACAATATGATTGCTGAAGCTTCACGTGATGCACTAGACCCTAAATTAAAAAGTTAAGAAGAAAGGAAAATATTCCACAAAAATACTGATGTTCTAAATCTCATCAAAATCAACAACTACATTTTCGGATGTCGGATGTGATTGGCATCCTAATATATATCCTTGAGCAACCTCTTCTTCAGATAAAGAATAATTTTGATCCATTTTTACGTTGCCCTCAAGTACTTTGGCTTTACAAACACAACAGACTCCCCCTTTACATGAGAATGGCACGTCAGCACCAGCATTCATTGCTGCATCTAATATTGTTTCCCCTTTAGATGATAACTCAAAAGAAAAATCATCACCATCAACAGAAACTGTAACATTAGAAATTATTCCTTGAACAATCTCATTATTTTCTTCTATATCTTTTTTAGGCAAATCCTCAGTATAAAATCTTTCAAAATGTATTTTAGACTGATTAACACCAAAATCTAACAAAAACTGGTTTACATTATCAATCATCTCTCCTGGACCACATAGAAAATAAGAGTCAGCCTCTTTTAAATTACTATTAGTATTGTATAACTCTTCTAATATAGAAGCATCTATCCTCCCCTTCAAACAATCAGTTACATCTTCTCTTGAAAAGATATAATGAATAAACAACTGGCTCTGATGCTCTCTCTCCAAACGATTTAAATCCTCTAAAAACATCATACTAGATCTAGTTTTGTTACCATAAATCAAAGTAAAATAACTATCAGAATCATTTGCAAGCACCTGTTTAATCATAGATATAATTGGAGTAATACCACTTCCTGCACAAATAGCTAGATAATGGCTACCTTCTTGTTTTGCGTCTAAATAAAAATTACCAGTAGGAGGCATAACATCCAGAGTATCTCCTACTTTTAACTCTTTAGTAAGAAAAGAAGACATCAAACCATTCTCAATACGCCTAATTCCAATCTCTATACCTTCTCCTGGATATGAAGATAATGAATAAGACCTTCTTACATCCTGATTATTAATTTCTTTATGTAGAGTTATATACTGACCTGCTATGAAATTGAATTGATCTGGATAAGAATTATGTAGAGTTATCTTGACCGCATCAGGTGTTAACGATTCAATCTCTTCAACTTTTAGAGAGTAAAAATTCTTCATTAGATAACTAAATTTGTATGCAAAAATATCATTTTAGAAAACATGATAACCATATTACAATGAATATCATAAATATGATAAGATAATTTAATAAATTTGCAGTATTAATTTAATAAGATGAAAGAAGAACATTTCCAAAAGCAAATTGATACTGAACAAAAAATTGAACCAAAAGATTGGATGCCCGAACAATATAGAAAACATCTAATTCGACAGATCTCTCAACATGCACATTCGGAAGTAATAGGCATGCAACCAGAAGGAAACTGGATCACAAGAGCTCCTTCTTTACGAGCAAAGATGATACTTCTAGCAAAAGTTCAAGATGAAGCTGGACATGGTTTATATTTGTATTCTGCTTGTGAAACATTAGGAATAAGTAGAGAAAAACTAGTTCAACAGCTTCATGATGAAAAAGCAAAATATTCTTCAATATTTAACTATCCTACTTTAACATGGGCAGATATGGGAGCAATCGGCTGGTTAGTAGATGGAGCAGCAATTATTAATCAGGTATCTCTACAAAGAACCTCATACGGGCCATACTCAAGAGCAATGATCAAAATTTGCAAAGAAGAAAGTTTTCATCAAAGACAAGGCTATGAAATTATGGCAGAGATGGCAAAAGGAACACCAGAGCAGAAAACAATGGCACAAGATGCATTAAATAGATTCTGGTGGCCTTCCATTATGATGTTCGGACCTCAAGATAGCGAATCTCCTAGAACAGGAAATGCTATGAAGTGGAAAATTAAAAGACAAACAAATGATGAATTACGTCAAAGTTTTATTGATAAAACAGTAGGCCAAGCAGAGATTATTGGTCTTAAGATTCCGGATCCTGATTTGAAGTGGAATGAAGAGCGAAAACACTATGATTTTGGTGAAATGGATTGGGAGGAGTTTTGGAATGTAGTAAATGGAAATGGACCTTGCAATAAGCAAAGGCTTGCTCATCACAAAAAAGCACATGACGAAGGGGAGTGGGTGCGAAATGCAGCACAAGAATATGCTAAAAAACAAGAATCAGCAACAAACTAAATAATTATATATGGCAAAGAATGCAACAGTTTGGGAAGTATTTATTCAAAGTAAAAATGGTCTAGCGCATAAACATGCTGGAAATGTACATGCTGCTGATAAGATTATGGCATTAGAAAATGCAAGAGAGTTGTACACACGAAGAAATGAAGGATCTTGTATATGGGTAGTTAAATCAAGTGAGATTGTATCTTCCGAGACAGAAGACAGTGAAGCATTCTTTGACCCGTCAAACGATAAAATGTATCGCCATCCTACTTTCTATACTATGCCTGAAGGCTCTAAACATATTTAAGAGATGAATAGTCTTATTCAATATACTCTAAGAATAGCTGATAGTTCATTAATATTAGGTCAAAGAATGTCACAATGGTGCTCCAATGGACCAACCTTAGAAGAAGATATTGCAATGTCAAATATTGCATTAGATTTATTTGGTCAAGCTAATGGCTTTTATGAGTATGCGGCTCAATTAGATGGATCCAGATCAGCAGATGAGTTAGCATTTAAAAGAAATGAGAGAGAATTCTTTAACCATCAATTATCAGAACAGGAAAATGGTAACTTTGGTACAACAACAGTAAGGAACTTCTTACATGATGCTTTTAATTTCCTATTCTATACAGAGCTTGCTTCTAGTAAAGATGAGACTTTAGCTGCCTTATCCGCAAAATCATTAAAAGAAGTGAAGTATCATTTACGTCATTCTAGTAATTGGCTAATCCGGTTAGGAGATGGAACTCAAGAAAGCAATATGAAAGTGCAAGAATCTTTAAACTTCTTATGGCAATATACTGGAGAACTATTTGAAATGGACGAAATTGATAATGAGATGCTAGATGAAGGAGCTGGGGTAGATAATAATAAACTAAGGAAAGGATGGGACGAAATAATTAACAGTACAATAGAAAAAGCAAAATTGACTCGACCAGTAGATGGCTACATGGCAAATGGCAGTAAAAAAGGCATACATACCGAACATCTTGGTTTTCTTCTTGCTGAGATGCAGTTCTTACCTAGAGCATACCCAGATGCAAAATGGTAACACAGCACATATATGGAAACTATTAAATACAATTCCTGATCCTGAGATACCTGCAATCTCAATAGTGGAGTTAGGTGTTATCCGAGATGTTACATTTTCTGATAAATCTTACACCATCCTTATTACACCTACTTATTCAGGTTGTCCAGCCGTTAAAACATTTACAGATGACATAAAAGAGTGTCTTAAAGAAAATGGGGTTCGTAACTTTAAATTAAAACTTATTTATTCTCCTGCATGGACTACTGATTGGATGACAGACAAAACAAAAGAAAAACTAAGAAAATACGGTATAGCCCCTCCTTCCAATACAGTTAGATGCCCACAATGTAATTCTAAAAACGTAGAAATATTAAGTGAGTTTGGAGCTACTGCCTGTAAATCAATGTGCAGATGCTCTAACTGTTTAGAGCCATTCGAGTTTTTCAAATGTATTTAAAATCTAATTTTTCGTATTTTAGCTCTTTAAAATTTTAAGAAATGATAAAATTAGAGATCTTAGATGGAGTAGGAAAAATAACATTAGATAGACCTGAGAAATATCACTCTTTCGTTAGAGAGATGGCTCTAAAATTACAAGAAACACTAGATCAATGTGAAAACAACGATAGAGTACGAGCAATATTTATCACAGCAAGTGGAAAGGCTTTCTGTGCTGGACAAGATCTAGCAGAAGCAATAGATCCTGCTATACCAAGTATAAGTACGATCATACAAGAACACTATAATCCAATCATTAGAAGAATTAGAAACATAGAAAAACCCATAGTAGCTGCCGTCAATGGAGTTGCTGCTGGTGCAGGAGCCAGTATTGCTCTTGCTTGTGACATTGTCGTTGCTACTGAGAGTGCTACTTTTGTTCAGGCCTTTAGCAAAATAGGACTAATTCCAGATAGCGGGGCAACATTCATCCTGCCAAGATTAGTAGGGATGCAGAAAGCAGCCGCACTGATGATGAGCGCAGAACCAGTTACAGCAAAGGATGCAGAGAAAATGGGTATGATTTATAAAACCTACTCAGATGAGAACTTTGAATCAGAGAGCTGGAATCTAGTTAGTAAATTAGCCAAAATGCCTACTAAAGGATTAGGACTTACAAAAAGGTTGCTCAATGCCTCAAGTAATAACGACTTAGAAGGTCAATTAAGCATGGAGGATGAATGTCAAGTAATATCTGCTGATACCGATGATTTTAAAGAAGGTGTCCAAGCTTTCTTAGAAAAAAGAACACCAAACTTTAAGGGTAAATAAGATGATAAAAGTAAGTGTAATTGGTGCAGGAACAATGGGATCTGGAATAGCACAGATAGCTGCTACAAAAGGTCATAAAGTTTGTTTGTATGATACTTTTGATGGGGCTATTGAAAATGCACAGAAAAAACTCAATAAAATCCTTAACCGATTAATAGAAAAAGAAAGAATAACTAAAGAAGAAAAAGAAAACATCCTAAATAAAATTAGTTTCACAAAGGATATCCGGGAGATAAAAGGCAGTAAGTTGGTTATTGAAGCTATCATTGAAAATCTTGATCTTAAAAAGAAACTATTTAAGACGATAGAAGATCTAGTAGATGCAGATTGTATCATTGCGTCAAATACTTCCTCTTTATCTATTGCTTCTATTTCAGGAGCATGTGAGAAAGCTGAGAGAGTCATTGGGGTACATTTCTTTAATCCCGCTCCTTTAATGCCTCTAGTAGAGATTATTCCTTCCGTACAGACATCTAAGAAAACAATGGATCATGCTAAATCTATAATAGATAGCTGGGGTAAGATTACTGTTATTGCTAAAGATACTCCAGGATTCATTGTAAATCGAGTAGCACGACCATTTTATGGAGAAGCTATTAGGATATATGAAGAAGGAATTGCTGATTTCGCTACCATAGATTGGTCCCTAAAAGAACTAGGAGGTTTCCGTATGGGTCCTTTTGAACTAATGGACTATATAGGAAATGACATCAATTATACAGTAACAGAAACTGTGTTTACTGCATTCTACTATGATTCTAGGTACAAACCTTCATTTACACAAAGAAGAATGATGGAGGCAGGTTATTTAGGCAGGAAATCAGGAAGAGGATATTATGACTACTCTAAAGATATGCCAAAGGCAAACCAAGACAGAAATCTAGGAAAAAAGATCTTATGGAGAATACTATCTATGTTAATCAATGAAGCTGCTGACGCTCTCTTCTTAAATATCGCAACTAAAGGAGATATTGATTTAGCCATGACAAAAGGAGTGAATTACCCTAAAGGATTACTTTCTTGGGCTGATGAGATCGGCATCAATAATGTTCTAGAGGAACTAAAAAAACTACAAGAGGAGTATGGAGAAGATAGATATAGACCCTCCCCTTTAATAAAGAGAATGGTTAAAGACAATGCAACCTTCTACTAATGAAAAAAGCTGAAAAAATAGTAGCCAAGATGATAGATGGAGACGCATTTAGCCAGTGGCTAGGCATTGAGGTTGTAGAGGTCTCTAAAGGTTTTTGCAAACTAAAAATGATAGTAAGAGATGAGATGACAAATGGCTTTAATATTGCTCACGGCGGAATTTCTTATTCACTAGCTGATAGTGCATTAGCTTTTGCTGCCAATTCAGATGGCATAAAATCCTTATCTGTTGAAACTACCATTGTACACACCAAGAAAGTTATGAGTGGAGATACTTTAATTGCAGAAACACAAGAAATAACTAAAAATGACGCGTCTGCAGTTTATAAAATTAACATAAAAAATCAAGAAAACATAGAAATTGCTCATTTCAACGGCAAAGTACACAGAACCAATAGAGAGTGGTTCCCAAACAAATAAAAATGAAAAAAGGAATACTAATTCTACTTATCTTACCAATAATCGGATTTACTCAGAACCCTAACTATTCTGAACATGTTGCTCCAATAATCTATGATAAATGCTTGAAATGCCATCACAATGGAGGAATAGCAGCTTTATCATTAGAGACATATGGCAATACGGTCTCTAATTCTGGGATGATACAACATGTTACAAGTACAGGAGAGATGCCACCATGGCCTCCAGATACATTGTATCAAGATTATGCATATCAAAATACATTAAGTCTAGATGAGATCAATACAATTACTGATTGGATAAGCAATGGGTCTCCTCTTGGGGACACCTCTCTACTTCCAACAATGCCAACACTTTCTAGTTCCTCGCAATTGGGGATACCTGATTTAGAGTTGCAAATGCCAACATACGCAAGTACAGCAACATCAAATGCAGACGACTATGTATGTTTCTCTATACCAACTGGACTAATGCAGAATAAAAAAATTAGAGCCATTGAAGTTATCCCAGGAAATATACAAACCGTACATCATGTCTTAGTTTCAATAGATCAATTTGCCAATAATTCTGTCATTACTACCCCTAACTGCATGGGTCCTCAGGGGGGGCTAATATATTCTTATGCTCCTGGTGCTCCTCCTCTAATTTATCCAGAAACTGCTAATATGTCATTTGGTTCAGAATTAACTGCAAATAGTAGTATCTCTCTTGCTATGCATTATCCTGAAGGTAGTCTTGGTCAAATAGATAGTACTAAAGTTAGATTCTATTTCTACCCACAAAATACAACAATAAGAGAAATCTCAAATGAGTTTTTAATTAACGAGGGATTATTTGGCGCCCCATTCTATTTGCCCCCAAATCAGATTACAGAAGTTACAGGTTCCTATGGGCCAACAACACAAGACTATTCTTTAATGTCTGTATTTCCACACATGCATCTCTTAGGTAAAGATCTAATCTGTTATGCAGTTACACCAACTAATGATACAATCAACTTAATAAAAATAGATAATTGGGACTTTGAATGGCAAGGGGATTATTATTTTGAGAAATTGCTTAAAATACCTGCAGGAAGTATCATATACGCTAAAGGAAATTATGACAATACAGTTAGTCCATCAAATCCTAACCCTGTAACCGTACAGTCAGGATTTAATACACAAGATGAAATGTTTGTCTTTGTTTTTCAATTCCTCCCTTATCAGATAGGAGATGAAAACATCTCTACTGAAAATTCATCAACTACAAATACAAACTCTATAATAGGTAACTCATCAATTGGAAAACTTATCAAAATAGCAGATATTATGGGAAGACAAGTTCCATATAAAAGGAATACACCTCTATTTTACATTTATGACAATGGTCGAGTTGAAAAGAAAATGATTTTAGATTAATATTATGAATACATACATTATTGATGCTATTAGAACTCCAATTGGAAATTTTGGTGGCACCCTGAAAGATATAAGAACGGATGACCTAGGGGCAATCCCTATAAAAGAACTTATAAAAAGAACAGGAATTGATCCAAGTAAAATAGATGATGTCATATTGGGCTGTGCAAATCAAGCTGGTGAGGATAATCGAAATATAGCTAGAATGGCACTCCTTCTAGCTGGATTACCATTTTCAGTACCTGGAGAAACTGTAAATCGTTTATGTTCTTCTGGAATGTCTGCTGTAATTCATGCTCATAGAGCAATCTGTGCTGGTGATGGTAATTTATTTATAGCTGGTGGAGTGGAAAACATGACAAGAGGGCCATGGGTAATCTCTAAAGTTTCAAAACCATTTGGTAGAGATGCTAAGATGCATGACTCCTCTTTTGGATGGCGTTTTATAAACCCAAAGATGAAAGAACTCTATGGAATTGATGGGATGGGAAATACAGCAGAAAATCTAGCCGAAAAATACAATATTTCTAGAGAAGACCAAGATAAATTCGCTTACCATTCACAAACTAAAGCTAGCAAAGCACAATGTAACAAAAGATTGGCTAAAGAAATTATTGCTGTAGAAATCCCACAAAGAAAAAAAGACCCAATTATTTTTAAGCAGGATGAATTTATTAAAGGAGATACCACAATAGAGATTCTAGGTAAATTACGCACTGCATTTAAAAAAGATGGCGGGACAGTAACTGCAGGCAATGCATCTGGATTAAATGATGGAGCAGCTGCAATGTTATTAGCATCTGAAAAAGGAGTAAAAGAAAACAACCTTACTCCTATTGCAAGAATTGTAAGTTCAGCAGTAGTAGGTGTTGAGCCAAGAATTATGGGTATAGGCCCAGTAAAAGCATCAAATAAAGCATTAGAGAAAGCAGGTCTCACCATGAAAGATATAGATATTATTGAATTAAATGAAGCCTTCTCAGCTCAAGCATTAGCATGTATTAGAGAGTGGGGTTTAAAGGATGATGATCCAAGAATAAATCCTAATGGCGGTGCAATTGCAATAGGACATCCACTGGGAGTTAGTGGAACAAGAATTATACAAACTGCTGCTATTGAACTTCAAAATAAAAATAAAAAATATGCATTAGTAACCATGTGTATTGGAGTTGGACAAGGCTATGCAACAATAATCGAAAGAGTATAATATGATTTACGAATTTAATGGATATAAACCTGTAATAGATCCATCTTCTTTCATTCATAAAGAAGCTACCATTATTGGCAATGTAATCATTGGAAAAGATGTATATGTAGGTCCAGGCGCATCACTTAGAGGAGACTGGGGACAGATTATCGTTAAAAATGGATGTAACATCCAAGATAATTGTATTGTACATATTTTTCCTGGAAAAGATGTAATACTTGAGGAGAATGCGCACATTGGGCATGGTGCTATTATTCATGGTGCTAACATTGGAAAAAACTCAC
>PCBP01000031.1 GCA_002730985.1 Flavobacteriales bacterium
CAAAAGGGGGGTTTCCTGCAAGGTTCGGCGGAAGATTGTCTTCTGTTTTACAGATTGATATGAAAGAAGGAAATATGAAGGAGTTTAAAGGAGATGCAACAATTGGCTTAATTTCCTCTAAATTAACTCTTGAAGGTCCAATTATTAAAGATAGAACATCTTTTATAATAGCTGGAAGAAGAACTTATGCTGATCTATTTACTAGACCATTTATGCCAGCAAGTACTGATCTTACTTTATATTTTTATGATTTAAATGCAAAGATTAATCATAGATTTTCTGAAAAAGATCGAATTTATTTAAGTGCTTATATGGGTAATGATGCTTTTGGTATAGATTATGATTCTAGTCAGGAAGGAGGGAAAGGAGGTGAGGGGTCTTCAGAGGATGGAACTTTAAATTTTGGCTTAGGCTATGGCAATATTACATCAACATTAAGATGGAATCACTTATTTTCAGATAAATTATTTAGTAACACTACGCTAACTTACAGTAGATATTCTTTTAATACTAATTTCGGTCTTTCATCTACTTACTCTACTGGTCTTGGAGATGAAAATTTTAATATCAATTTCGGTTATCTTGCAGGTATTGAAGATTTCGGGGGAAAAATAGATTTTGAGTATAATCCAAATCCAAATCATGATATTAAGTTTGGGATATCTTATACCAATCATCACTTCTTTCCAGGAGAGACCAATCTAGACTATTCAATTGACTATCCTTCTTTTGATACGACAAATCAAGATGTAATTGTTGACACGATACTTAATTTCTCTGGTAATACGAATGTACATGAGATGTTCTTCTATGTCGAGGACAATGTTAAACTTAATAATAGATTGCAAGCAAATATTGGTTTGCATGTAGGTTTTTATTCTTTAGCTGACAGTACAGATTTTAAATATGATCAAGGAAGAGTCACTCTCAGTCCAATTCTTGCAGATAAAATAAGTGATATTAATTCTTATTCTTTCCAGCCAAGGATTTCTGCAAGATATCTGATAAATGATGATTGGTCTATAAAGGCATCATATGCGAAGATGCAGCAGAATATCCACTTATTATCTAATTCATCTGTTGGCTTCCCTAGTGATATTTGGGTGCCGGCGATTGATAGTATACCTCCTCAGACTTCTGAGCAATGGGCAGCAAATATTACAACACAGTTTTATAATGGTCAGTTTGAGTTGAGTTTAGAAGGTTATTACAAAACTATGAAAGATTTAATTGCCTATAAGGCAGGTTATTCTAATCTAGAAAGCACTGAGCCATGGCAGAATTCTGTAGAGACTGGAGGGGAGGGGGAATCATATGGAGCGGAGCTTTTTCTGCAAAAGAAAAAAGGTGAAACTACCGGATGGATTGGTTATACGCTGTCTTGGACAAATAGAAAGTTTGATAATATTAATTTTGGAGAATGGTTTCCTTATAAATATGACAGAAGACATGATTTTTCTTTAGTTATTTCACATAAGTTTAATGAAAAATGGGATATTGGTGCTACTTGGGTTTATGGAACTGGAAACGCCTTAACCTTTCCTCAAGGTATTTATTTAGGTATGCCTCAGTCTTATGGCTTTCAAGACCAAATTGATGTTGAGTCTGTTGAATCTTACGGAGGTAGAAACTCTTCAAGACTACCTGCATATCACAGATTAGATTTTGCAGTTAATAAGCATAGTAAAAAAAGAAACTTTGAAAGTACGTGGACTTTAGGTGCTTATAACATTTATAATAGAAAGAATCCTTGGTTTGCTTACTTAGACTATGAGAATGATACTAGAGCTGCAAAACAAGTCTCCCTTTTCCCTATAATTCCATCTATTTCTTATCGAATACAATTTTAATCATGAAATATATTTTATCTACTACATTATTATTTAGTCTAATTCTTATTTCCTGTGATATGGAAACAGTTATTGATTTAGATATCCCACCACATGATCCCGTCTTAGTTTTAAATGGCATATTGGATACAGATACTAATGCTCAATTAGTTGTTTCTCATTCAGTAGGGGCTTTTTCTAATAGCAATCCTTCATTTATTAATAATGCTAATGTTATGCTTTATAAGAACAATCAATTTGTTGATTCTTTATATCCAGATACTAATGTAATAGATGTGGAATATTTGAATGAATATACTGTCAGTTACTTACCAATGTATTATTATAAAAGTGATTATATCCCAGAAAAAGATGCTAATTACAGAATAGAGGTAAGTCATTCAGATTACAATCCAATATCAGCAGAGACTTCTATTCCAGATGATATTACTTTATATAATATTGATATAGATACAACTTCAAGTGAAGAAAAGATAGGATTTACTTTTAGTTTTGATGATGATGCTAATGAGCAGAATTATTATAGATTAAAGTTGTTCTCATCATGTATTAAATCTTGGTATGATGCATCTGGAAATTTAATAGAGGGGGAGCGTTTTAGAGGAGATGCTTGGTTTTTTTCAAATGACCCTTCATTTCCGGCAGGGGTACCTTTTGAGGGCTATACCTTCGAAGGAAGTAATGTGGTTTTCACGGATGCTTTATTCAACGGACAGCAAAAGACTATTACATTAGATGTAGAATCAGAGCTTAAGTATGCAGATTGTGATACAGTGATTATTAGATTTTCGACGTTTAGTAATGATACCTATAGTTATTACAATTCATTGGGAGAGCATTCGGATAAAGGAGAGTTAGGTCTTTTTGGAGGCGAGGTTATACCGGTTTATTCGAATGTTGAAAATGGTTTAGGAGTCTTAATTTCGACTAATTCCCAGAAAATATATTTAAAACCTTTTTCGGACTAATCTCTATTTTATTTAGCGCTCTTTTTTAGTTAAATATTAGCTATATTTGTAGCATGAAAAAAATATTATTTTTATTTGCTGTAATTCCTCTTTTTTTGTTTTCCCAATCATGGAATCAAGTGTCTAGCTTTATTGAAGATGGTAGGCATCACCCAATTACTTTCTCAAATAATAACTTTGGCTTTGTTATGTCAGGCAGTTATTTGACTGATGCATATAAATATGACAAATTAAATAATACTTGGATGCAATTACAAAATATACCTTTTAGCGGTAGGGGATATTCATATGGCGTGTCATTAGGTGATAAAGCTTATATGGGATTTGGCTCTGACTCAAATGGATCATATCCAACAGATTGGTGGGAATATGATATGATTAATGATACTTGGTTGCAATTAGCAAATTTTCCTGGTGATGGGAGACAGCATCCTGCAATGGTTATTGTTAATAATAAGATTTATATTGGCTGTGGAGGAAATAGTAATGGCAATCAAAATGATTGGTGGGAGTATGATATATTAACGGATATCTGGACACAAAAAAGTGATCTAATAGGTAATAGTAGACATCATCCATATTATTTTGGTATTGGCAATTATGCCTATGTTGGTTTCGGTCATGGAAGTTCTTTTGGGCCAGGTAGCAATCCATCATCATCATCATATATTTATAATGACTTTTATAGATATAATCCTTCTAATGATTCATGGCTGCGTCTTTCAGATTTTCCGGGTGAAGCTAGAGTCGCTGGCACTCAGTTTTCATATGATGCCAAAGGATATGTTCTAAGTGGTGACGGTGATGATCATGGTCCTTTGTCTAGTGGTGAATTTTGGGAGTATAACCCTACAAGTGATTCTTGGATACAATTAATTTCTCATCCAGGTGGTGCAATATGGGCTCCAGGTAATTTTGTTATTGGTTGTGATGTGTATTTTTTATTAGGGCAAAATTGGAACTCAAATATTGGCACCTATCCAATTAATGTTTATAAGTATAAGTTAAGTGAAGATTGTGGGTGTACTGATGTTTTAGCTTACAATTTTTCAAATCTTGCTATTTATGATGATGGTAGCTGTTGTTATATTACTGGTTGTACTGATCCGCTGGCTTTAAATTTTGATAGTTTATCCTGCTATGATGATGGTTCATGTATAACACCTGTAGTTGGATGTACTAACCCATTAGCATCTAATTTTGATCCTTATGCTAATACAACAACTGCTTATGGAGGTGCTATTGATAACTCTTTTGGTACTGGCGGTTATTTTAATGGAGATCAGCACCTTATATTTAATTCCAATAAGCAATGTATTATTAAGTCTGCTTTGATTGATTCTGAGTCTGCTAATATTATAACCTTTGAGTTAAGAAATAGTAGTGGTGTAGTGATAGATGATACAACATTAAATGTTACACCTGGTGAACAGAGAATAGATTTAGGATTTGATGTGCCGATAGGTAGTGATATGCAGTTAGGCGTATCAGGCAATTCATTGCAAAACAGTGGTTTGTATAGAAATAATACAAATGCTGCCTATCCTTATGATATAGCTTCAGTAATAGAGGTCGCAAGTTCTAGTGCCAATTCTAATCCTTTTGATTACTATTATTTCTTTTATAATATTGAGGTTGAGGTCGTCTGTCAAGATATATCAATCATAATTAATGAGCACACGATAAATAAAAGTAAAATTCTTAGAATAACGGATGTATTAGGAAGAGGCTCTAAAGAGATTAAAAATCAACCTCTCTTTTATATTTACGATAATGGGAAAGTAGAGAAAAAAATAATTCTTGAATAAATAAAAACATGTTTTTGTTAGATGAAATATTTATATATAGTATTTGGATTCTTTATTAGTATATTTTTTATGTCGTGTCAAATACTTGATGATCGAATCCCCGGCTGTACTGATCTTAATGCTTATAACTATGATGATTATCAGAATGCTAATGTTGACGATGGGAGCTGTATTTATGGAATTATGGGGGGTATTTGGAGACCATTCTTGTCAACAGACTCAGGATTTATTAATTTTATAGATAATGGTATTACTATATATGATAGTATAGTTTATTTTAATCAACCAGACCCTGAACTAATATTTCTTTCTTATATTAGATCCCAATGGGCCTCTAGAATTGATCCTTTTTATGATAGCGGAACATTTTCATATAATAGGCCTGGAGATTGTAATGTATGTGAAGGGTCATATTCGACTAATGGAAATCTTCTTGATTTAAACTTTAAATCTTGGGCAGGTCCGGGCATTTATGATTATGATACTATTAAAGCAGCTAATCTTTTAACACTATCAAGAGATACACTTATTTTTTCTTACGGCATTAATAGTATCGATAGCTCTAATCAAGTGGTAACTCATTCCAATATTTCTAGAACAGTTTATTTTTATAGAGAATTTGGTTTTTGGTAGTTGATATATATGATATATAGAAAACCCACTCGATTGAGTGGGTTTATTTTTGGTGGAGCTGGGGGGTATCGAACCCCCGTCCAAACAAGGGGTAGAATAGATTTCTACATGTTTATCTGATTTTGGTTTTCGAAATTAGGCAGGAAATAAGCAACCAAACCTAATCCTTAGCTTTTTAAAATTTCGCTAGTATATAAAAGCAATAAACTACCTATCTTGAAATTGATTATGCCTCATATTTTATAGGAATCAAGAGGTCCTATAAAAGAGACAAAAGCTTACATAATTATATAAATTAAGCAGCTAAAGCGTAATTATTATCGCCATTTAAAAAAATGAATTTTGATATTTACGAGCTAAAATACAATGCTCGACATGCTTACTATTTAACGCGCTTGCTGTCAAATCCAGTCAGCCCCATGAAATTAATGAACGACTGCAAATTTACATAATTCTATTGCTATGTAATACTCATTTTTTAATTTTGTATTTAAAAGTGCTAATAATGAAGATAGGATTACTAAGAGAGGAAAAAATTCCAGCAGACAGGAGAGTTGTTTTAACTCCAAAACAGTGCAAAAGAGTTAAGATGTTATTTCCTGATTTGGAATTAATAGTTCAAAGTAGTGATGTTAGATGTTTTACTAATGAGGAATATATCTCTGAAGGAATAAAGGTGATGCATGATATAAGTGATTGTGATATACTCTTTGGTGTAAAAGAGGTTCCAAAAAGATTATTGATACCTAATAAGACATACCTTTATTTCTCACATACTATTAAGAAACAACCATATAACAGAGATCTACTTGTTAAGATGTTAGAATTAAGAATTAAAATGGTTGATTATGAGGTTTTGAGAAACAAGGAAGGAGAAAGACTACTGGGATTTGGAAGGTATGCAGGTATTGTAGGAGCTTATAATGGCTTTTTAACATATGGCTTGAGATCTGAGAGATATACTTTAAAAGCAGCGCATCAATGTAAGGATAGAGAAGAGATAGAAGGTGAGTTAAAGAACCTAACTTTAGATAATGAGAAAATAATTATCACTGGTAATGGTAGAGTAGGGAGGGGGATAATGGAGATTATGAATAAATCTGGCATTAAACAGGTCTCGGTTGATGAATTCTTAAATTCAACATTCCAGGAAGCTGTCTTTGTTCATCTTAACACTATGGATTATAACGAAAGAATAGATGGATTGCCTTCAGATAAATATGATTTTTATAGTAATCCTCAATTATACAAATCATCATTCAAAAAATTTACTAGAAGAGCGGATATATTTATAGCTGGTCATTATTACGCCTCTGGCTCTCCATACTTATTTACTAGAGAGGATGCTAAGTCACATGATTTCAATTTAAAAGTTATTGCTGATATTTCCTGTGATATTGATGGTCCAGTCGCTTCAACTATCCGTCCTTCAACTATAAGCAACCCTATTTATGGTTATCATCCGATAACCGAACAAGAAGTTTACTTTAAAGAAGAAGATTCAATCGCAGTAATGGCAGTAAGTAATTTGCCATGTGAATTACCTAAAGATGCTTCTGAGGATTTTGGGAATGATATTATAGAGAGAGTTTTACCTTCCTTGATTAATGGAGATGATGAACAAATAATCTCCAATGGAACAATCTGTAGTGAAGGCAATTTGAATCCAAACTTTGAATATTTGAGGCAATATATTAATGGTGATTAGATGGATTTCAAATTAGAAATGGTTTGGGTAGGGTCTTGTGATTTAAATATAAAGCTCCCTGCCACTAATACATCAGCACCGGCATCAATTAGCTTTCTGGCATTATCAATATTTACGCCACCATCAATTTCTATATGGGTGCTTAGTTTTTGTTCATTAGCCATTCTTCTTAGTTTTTTTATTTTACTATATGTTATCTCTTCAAATTTCTGTCCCCCAAATCCTGGGTTTATCGACATTAGTAGAACCATATAGCATCGAGGCAGTATATCTTCTAAACTACTCACAGGGGTTGTTAGGTTTAAAACAACACCAGCTTTACATCCTGCATCTTCAATCTGAGTAATAGTTCTATGTAAATGTATTGTTGATTCATAGTGAACAGTAATAATATCAGCTCCAATCTTTGCAAACTCTTCAATATAGCGTTCTGGCTTTTCAATCATTAGATGAACATCAAGTGGTTTTTTAGCATGCTTCTTTATAGCCTTAATGACTGGCATGCCATAGGATATGTTTGGGACGAAATGACCATCCATGACATCGATATGAAACCAGTCAGCTTGGCTGTTGTTTACCATCTCGCAATCTCTTTGAAGATTACCGAAGTCTGCTGCTAGAATTGAAGGCGCTATTTTATGTGACATATCTATTTTTTTGACAAAAGTAGTTAAAAAAAAGAGGGCGAAAAGCCCTCTTTATAAGTTATCCTAAATAAGTTTTCAATATTTTACTTCTTGATGTTTGTTTTAAGCGCCTAACAGCTTTCTCTTTGATTTGTCTCACTCTTTCTCTTGTTAAGCCAAATTCTTCACCAATTTCATTTAGTGTTAGAGCATATTCTCTATCAATCCCAAAATACATTTTGATAACATCTTTTTCTTCAATCTGACTTAATATCTCCTCAATAGCATCTACTTCATTTCTCCTTGCATCAATAATATTTGGTAAAACTAACTTATCTTCAATTGCAAAAGCTATATCTCTAGAAAAAATCTGATTTAAACCTATAATATTTTGAGGAAAATAGACATTTACATTATATTTCTTAAGTACGGAAACTAAAGAATTTATAGCTAAAACACAATCATGCTCAGATGGAAATGAGCCTAATCTTACATGCTCTTTTGACTTTGGATCATAACACTCATCTATATCTGGAATACCACCAA
>PCBP01000032.1 GCA_002730985.1 Flavobacteriales bacterium
TATATAGAACCTCTCAGAATGCAAATTTACAGATACATTTATTTGTAAGAAATCCACAAGATACAACAGAGATATATAAAATAGCAGGTAGTATATATTTTAGTTCAGGAAGTACAGCATATAATTGCAGTACTACAAGTTGTAATTGGTCTCAGTCTGCATTAGGAATTTATAACTTAACATCAATTTCATCTATTACTAATTATACTTATGGATGTACATCTTCAAGTGCTCTAAATTATAATCCAAATGCAGCTTATGATGATGGGTCCTGTTGTTATGTTGCTGGGTGTACAGATACATTAGGAATGAATTTCAACCCTTCAGCTTGTTATAATGATGGAAGTTGTATCTATCCTGTTTATGGCTGTATGGATCCAACAATGTTTAACTATAATCCTTTGGCTAACGCGCCATTTACACCAAGTAATTGTATACCTTTTGTATATGGATGTACTATTAGTGGAGATCCAAATTATAATCCACTAGCAAATACAGATGATGGAAGTTGTGATGCATTTAATTATGGATGTACAGACGCTTCAGCTTTTAATTATAGTTCCATTGCTATTATTGATGACAACAGTTGTATTCCTATAGTTTATGGTTGTACAGATTCTACAGCATTAAATTATAACTCATCGGCAAATACTGATGACGGATCTTGTATCGCAATTGTTTATGGGTGTATGGACCCACTAGCAACTAATTACAATGCTTTAGCAACTGTTGATGATGGAATTTGCGCAGGATATGCGATAGCAAATATTATTGAGGATACTATTAATACTTGCAATAGCTTTACTTCAATTAGCGCTCAATTAGTTTCAAATACCTCTTATGTTTGGTCAACTCAATTACAGACTCCTTTGACAAATTTTCAACAATTAATAGATCAAGGTTATGCTATAGAGAGTTTATTAAGTGGTGGAATGCCTATAGATTCTGCTATTGGATTAACATATCAAGGAGGTATAATATTTTATGTAGATGAAATAAATGAGATGTTGTATATAGCTTCTCCTCAGGATTTAACTTATGGAAATTCTGTAGCTAATTGTCCTGGAATGAATACTTATAGTAATTGTAATGGAGGTAATCGTCATGAATGGTGGTCTTATTACCAATGTCCTAGTAATGGATTTGTTCATGTGAGTACTGGAGCAACAGCAACTAATATTGGCTCTGGTCAATCTAATACTGCCTTAGCAGTTTCTGGCTCATTTCCTTCTCCAGCTGCACAATTATGCGATAATTCGACAATGTCTGGTTACACCGATTGGTTTTTACCATCAAAGGATGAGTTAGCAGAAATGTATCAAAGAAGATCAGAAATTACTGGAAATGGAAATGCTTGTACAAGTGGATTTCATGAAGATGCTTATTGGAGTTCTTCTGAAATAAGTTTAAATCAAGTGTGGGGGCAAAGTTTTAACTCAACATATAGTAGTGGCGTGCCTAGTATTTATAGTAAAGATTTCTCAATTTATGTTCGAGCTATTCGAACTTCTTCTTTTACTATGCCAAATAATATTTCCAATACTTATTTTGTAGGTAGTACAGGGATGTATTATGTTACTATTACAGATTCTTTAGGATATACAGCGACAGATTCTGTTTATGTAAATTTTGTTACTTCTGGTATTTGTGGTTGTACAGATCTTTCATCATCTAATTACAATCCATTAGCTAATTATGATGATGGAACATGTATTCCTTGTATTTATGGATGTATAGACACTACAGCTTGTAACTATGATGCTTCAGCAACATGTGATGATGGCTCTTGTATATTTGGCTCAACAGGATGTACAGATCCTACTGCCTGTAACTATGATGCATTAGCAGCTTGTGATGATGGTTCATGTTTAACAGATTACGGATGTATGAATTCAGCCGCTACAAACTATGATCCGATGGCTACTTGTCCGGATACTTGTATTTTCCCAGTAGTTACATTTGGCTGTACAGATTCAACAGCTTACAATTACAATCCTACAGCTACAGTTAATGATAGCTCATGTTGTTTCATTGCAGGATGTACAGACCCTCTAGCATTTAATTATGACATAACTGCTTGCTATGATGATGGTTCATGTATTCCTGTTACGCTTGGATGTACATATACTATTGCTTGTAACTATGACGCATCAGCCAACACTGATGATGGCTCTTGTGATTTCCCAGATGGATGTGGAGATTCTCTCTATGTAGAGTATGATCCTTCAGTAACTTGTAGTGACCCTGATGCTTGCATCACACTTATCTCAACAGGAATTAATCAGGCTATCAATTCGTCTACCGAAATATACCCTAATCCGGCTAAGAACTCTTTAAATATTGTAAGCAATTCTATTATTAATACTATTGCAATCTACAACTTACATAGCCAAGAGGTATTAAATACTTCAGTAGATGCAAATCAAACTAAAATAGATGTGTCAACTCTTAAGAAAGGAGTTTATATAATTGACATTAGATCTAATGATACTTCGATAAAAAGAAAATTAATTCTTGAATAATCAGCTAATGAATATAAATAAAAAGCCCGCTCACTAGAGCGGGCTTTTTATTCATTCTATAATTATTCTTTTCTCTACGACTCCATCATCGTAAATATAAAAAAGAGTAGTGTTTCTTCTAGACAAGACTTCTTGCCCTAATACATAAACAACCTTAACAAGAGCCCTGTCTGCTCTACTAAAGGAATCATATATTCCAACAGCATTAAGTGTAAAGTTAATATTAGCAATACTATCACATCCAACTGAGTTAACTAAAGAAGAAGAATAATCACCAGAAGTAGATAAAAAAATCCCATTCCAATTTATACTAATAACTGAAACTAGAGTGTCATATGATACTGAATTATAAATACAACTGCCATCATTTACATTAGTAGATGCATCATAATTACAAGCTGTTGAATCTGTACAGCCTAAAATATCATAACAATTACCTCCAATATTATTATCTATCCATGCCAGCCTATCACCTATCCAAGTTTTAAAAAAAATAATCTCATCTTGATAGGTATTGCCAACATAGTAGTTTGGCCATACATAACTTCCTAAAATATTCCACTTCTGGAAATTCCTCTGCTGAGCATCATCTAAATATAACACTAAACTATCAATGAAATTAAATATTGAATCCTCATAGAAACTTCTTTCTCTTAAATATTCCCACCTGCATTTTAATTTGTTCTGATAAATTGTATCTTGTATAAGTCTCTCGAACCAAAACGGGTTATTCCCTCCGCAACCTCCATCAACTTCCCAGCCAGAAGTAATGCCACCACTGCAGTAGTTAGCATTACCGAAAGCCAAATTGTAATCCCAAAATGGACCCATAGTTAACTTACCTCCATTGTCATCCCTATCTTTATACATATAAGTACTAAGTCTGTAGCCATCAATATTTTTTGAGAGCTCATTTATTATATATAAATCAATAAAAGACTCTACATCAATATATTTAGAATATCCTATTAAACTATCTGCAAAAAATGGTCCAGCAAGAGCATACTCAAAACTATCTACAAAGTTTTCAATATAATCCATTTGTTGAGGATGCATTACAGCAGCTTCTGGATAATGATATTGAATATACAGTGGGTCCCCTGCAATATTTGGGAAATCTGAAAGCCAATTAGTCCCCCCCGTTCCTGTGTATTTATCAATTTTTATAATATAGCCACCAGTCAAACTATCGCCTGCCAAATCATCAGAATCTAGTTTGGCAATATCTACTCTATCATTATCTCTTTTTATCTTCTCCATCAATATATAGACTCCCTGATAATCACCATTTATAACAAGTTCGCAATAAACAGTTCTAGGTGAATAATTACCCATTTTACGTCCTAAATCAAAAGTCAGAAAATTGCGCATTAAAGCCTTGTCAGTATATGGAGCATAAAGAATCCAATCATTTTCTATAGGCATGCCCAAAAGTGAGACATTATTGTTATTCCCAAGTGAATCTTGAGTTTCTAAAGCATAAGGTTTTTTAGGAAACGACTGCGAACTGCTCCCTCTATATTCTATACTAATCTTGCCATTATAATCATTATATGGATCTAAGATTGAATTTAAATTACCAAATCCATTATTAATAATACCCATATCACAAACAATCCTTGGATCATCCATTATAGCCTGTCCATTTGTATTAATTACCACTATTGGCAAATTAGAAGAACTAAAGACTAATGGCGGAACAAACCATAAAGGAGTCGGAAAATAGTTATTAGAAGGATTATTGATGCCTAATGAGAGAAAAATACGACCAGTAAGATCTGAAGATGAGATATTATCATTATGAATTTGAATTGATAATACATTATCCCCCTGATTCAATACAGTATCTAGAAGTTGAGAACTAATTATAAATTGATCTGGACTCCCACCTTGATACATTTGTGCCTCGTGTAACGAAGATGAACCCTGATTATAAGGCGGATGATCACCTACATTTCCAATATTTGCTCTAGCAATCTCAACATTATTTAGATAAGCAACAAAGGCATCATCATAATCAATATGTAAAATTGCAGTTGCAATCTCAGAGGTGTCAACAATCAGAAAATTATTTCTTAGATAAAGTGATGTAACAGGATTAATTACAGTATTATCATCTCCATCTCCATAACCTATACCTCCTTGACCTTGAAGCCATGTAGTATCATTAAAAGCTAATCTTCTCCAATTTGAATCGGGTTCAGATGTGCCTTCCAAATACTTCCAAATGTCATTATCAAAAACTACTGTTTCCCAATGATCAACAGTCTGTGCAAAAAGAAATAATGGAAGAAAACTAAAAATTAGGATCAAGTTTTTCATACTACAAATCTACTAAATAATTTACTGAATAGTTCCGGAGTTTAAACTGAGGAATCCAAAGAAAATTAATTAATATATCCTAGACATAAAAAAAGACCCTTTGAAAGGGTCTTTAAATTCTAGTAGCGTGAGGGAGATTTGAACTCCCGACCTCAGGGTTATGAATCCTGCGCTCTAACCAACTGAGCTACCACGCCAGATTTAAGGATGCAAATATATTCTTTTCACTTATTTTTAAATCTATTTTTATAAAAAATTAACTTCTTCCCGTTTCATCTAATATATTAGTATAATGCTTTAGTGATCGCAATATTAGAACCAAAACTAAAACGACAATTAGAAATTGATAACTAAAAGCCGAAATGCTCCATACTTTATTTGCAAAATAACCCCTAAATCCTTCGATATAAGTAAAACCAATCACAGTAGCTAAAACTCCTGCATATTCTCTTCTCAACACTGTTATAAGTGAGAAAGGGGTGTCAGATCTATTAAACTTTAATAATGAAGGGATAAACGCAGGTAAAGTATTGGACCAACTGACGAATGCAATACCAAACTTATTTTCTAGAAATCGCTCTTCAGCAAAGATTATTCTTTCATAATAAACCCAAAAAAGCAAACTCATAATTACTGTAAAATAAATATCTAGGGTAGACGTAGCCACACCTAACCATATAAAATAATTTCCTAGATACAAAGGATGTCTAACGATAGAATACATTCCTGTTGAATTCAAAACAATTGCCACCTGCTTGTCAGTATTACGACCACTGGTTCCTTTAGGAGTAGTACCAATAGTATAAAAACGCACTAAAAACCCAATAATAGAGAATATAATAGCTGTGAAGATCATATAGGTTTGAGTTTCTTCACTTATATTATTGTAATCTTTTGAATACATAAAAGGAAGTGCCAGGACAAACAATACAACTGGAAATTGCCCTCTATATTTAAATAAAAAATTACCTTGCTTTTCCATTGATTGTATTAACGCCATAATATAGTATCTTTGTAGAGTTAGTTTGCAAATCTATTAAAACAAATGTCCTACATAACAAAAAACACATTAGAATCGCCAAGAAATATCTCAGAGAATATATTTAGAGATATAACTAATACATGATTTTAATTTAAACTCTTTATGAAACGGCTACATCTTTTCCTAATAAAATCTTTCTTATGGCCTTTTATTGCAACTTTCTTTATAGCTGTATTCATTCTATTAATGCAATTTCTTTGGAAATATATTGATGACCTGGTAGGAAAAGGATTAGAAATCAATCAAATTGCTGAACTATTATTCTATGCATCCGCCAGATTTGTACCAATAGCTCTCCCAATAGCCATGCTACTATCATCAGTTATGGTATTTGGCAAACTTGGCGAACAATATGAACTTGTAGCTTTAAAATCCGCAGGAATATCATTCTATAGACTATTAACACCACTTATAATATTTGTTCTGATCTCTAGTTACGGCTCTTTTTTATTCTCAAATTATGTAATGCCTATTGCTAATCTTAAGAATGGCTCTATGATATATGATATTCAGAAGAAAAAACCTGCACTAAATATTAAAGAGGGGGTCTTTTATAATGATCTTGAAGGGTTCAGCATTAAAGTAGCCCAAAAAGAGCAGGATGGAACTATATTAAAAGACATTATTATTTATGATCATACATCTGAGAATGGCAATGATAAAGTGTTAATTGCCAGAAGCGGTAAGATGCAAATAACTCCTGATGAGAAATTCTTAGAACTTACGCTTTATAACGGACACTCCTATGTTGATATACCAGAGATAAAAAGAAAAAAAAATAATCCTTTCAGAACTACACATTTTAAAAAAGACCTTATCCGATTTGATTTGGAAAGCTTTAATACTATAAGAAATAGTGAAAACCTATATAAAGGGCATTATGCAATGCTAAACAACAAGCAATTAACCAATGCTATTGATTCTTTACAATTAATATATATGGAGAAGGAAGTCTCTTTCCAAGATGATATATCAGATAAATATAGGAACCAATTAATAATAGATGGCAAACTTAAGAGTATTATATACTCAAATAACAAGAAACAACAATATGATATTGCAATAAGTAAGGTAAGAACACTAGGATCAATCGCAAGAGCAAATAAAAACAATCTAGAGTATAAAAGCATTATCATCGCTAAACATAAAATTGAATGGCACAGAAAAATCAGCTTAGCAGTTGCATGCTTACTATTATTTTTAATTGGCGCACCTCTTGGGTCAATTATCCGAAAAGGAGGATTCGGGCTGCCTGTATTAGTCTCTACTCTATTCTTCATCCTATATCACGTACTAAATATGATTGGCGAAAAAGCAGCTAAGGATTTAAGCATACAAGCTTATGAAGGAATGTGGTTGTCTAACATCTTCTTCCTTCCTATTGCTGTATTATTAATCTATAAGGCAAAGAATGATTCAGAACTTTTTACTCTAATAAAAATTAATCCTTTTTTAATCACCCTAAAAAAATAAAATAATACAAATTGTATTATTTTTGCAACTTCAAAAAAAAAATATGACCTTTAACACTATAGAAGAAGCAATTGCAGATATCAAAGCAGGAAAAGTGATTATTGTAGTCGATGATGAAAACAGAGAGAATGAGGGGGATTTTGTGGCTGCTGCTGAGATGACAACACCTGAAATGATTAACTTTATGGCCACCCATGGAAGAGGACTAATCTGTACCCCTCTTTTAGAAAGTAGATGCGAAGAGCTAGGTCTTGATCTTATGATAGGTAAAAACACGGCCGCATTTGAGACTCCTTTTACTATCTCAGTTGATTTAATTGGCCACGGCTGTACAACTGGAATTTCAGCACAAGATAGAGCAAAAACTATTAAAGCATTGGTTAAATTAGACACAAAACCAGAAGAATTAGGAAAGCCAGGACACATCTTCCCATTAAAAGGAAGACAAGGAGGCGTCTTAAGAAGGGCCGGGCACACTGAAGCTGCAATTGACCTAGCAAGACTATCAGGGCTATATCCTGCTGGTGTTATTGTTGAAATTCTTAATGAGGACGGAACTATGGCAAGAACACCCGAGCTATTCAAGATCGCTCAAAAATTTGATCTGAAATTTATCTCAATAAAAGACCTTATTGAATACCGTATAAAAAACGAATCCCTAATTACTGAAGAAGCTTTAGTAGAATTACCTACAGAATTTGGTGACTTTAAAATGAAAGCTTTTAAACAAACCACTAACGGACAATTACATTTAGCAATCTATAAAGGAAAATGGGAAATAGATGAGACGATATTAGTAAGAGTTCATTCTTCCTGCCTGACGGGTGACATATTCGGAAGTTGTAGATGTGATTGTGGACCTCAGCTACATCAAGCCCTGAAACAGATTGAGACTGCAGGCAAAGGCATCCTAGTGTATATGAATCAAGAAGGGAGAGGAATAGGTCTACTAAATAAATTGAAAGCGTACGAGCTTCAAGAAAATGGAAGAGATACTGTGGAAGCAAATACTGAACTTGGATTTAAGGCTGACGATAGAGATTATGGTATAGGCGCTCAGATAATAAGAGCTATGGATGTTACTAAAGTTAAGTTGTTAAGCAATAATCCAAAGAAACGAGTTGGACTTATTGGATATGGGATTGAAATTGTTGACACTGCAGCAATTGAAATTGAGTCTAACAAGCATAACACATTATATCTAAAAACAAAAAGAGATAAAATGGGTCATTCATTAAATAATCTTGATGCCTAAAGAACCTATTATCTTAGGTATCGAATCCTCTTGTGATGACACCTCTGCTGCAATTATATATGGAAGACGAATACTTTCTAATGAAATCGCTACTCAGGAAATCCATTCCCTATATGGTGGCGTTGTACCTGAATTAGCCTCACGTGCACACCAACAAAATATCATACCTGTAGTTGATACGGCAATTAGGGAAGCAAATATCAGTAAAGAAGATATAGATGCGGTTGCTTTCACCCAGGGACCAGGATTACTAGGATCCTTACTGGTCGGCAGCTCATTCGCAAAAGCATATGCAATGGGAATGGGAATCCCATTAATAACTGTGAATCATATGCAAGCGCATATCTTATCTCACTTTATAGATGAGGGGAAAGCAGTGCCAAAATTTCCGTTCTTATGCTTAACAGTATCTGGAGGGCATACACAGATAGTAAGAGTTGAAAGCCATAGTAATATGCAGGTAATAGGTACAACTATTGATGATGCTGCTGGTGAAGCCTTTGACAAATCAGCTAAGATCCTACAACTTGCATACCCAGGCGGGCCTTTAATTGATAAATATGCTAGAGGAGGGAACATCCATGCTTTTAAATTCGGAAAACCTAAAATTAAAGATTTAGATTTTAGCTTTAGTGGACTTAAAACATCCATCCTATATAAGATACAAGACAGTGTGCAAAAAAACCCTAAATTCATCCAAGAACACTTAGGAGACTTATGTGCCTCAATACAATATAGTATCGTAAATATCTTATTAGAGAAAATACAAAAAGCTATTTATAAGACAGGAATTAAAGAAATAGCAATTGCAGGAGGAGTGTCTGCTAATTCATTCCTTAGAAGTGAATTGCAAAAATTAGCTGACGAGAAGAAAATAAACCTCTATATTCCTAAATTTGAATATTGCACAGATAATGCAGCTATGATTGCAATTTCAGGATATTTTAAATATTTGGAGAAAGAATTTGCCAGCCAAAATGAAGTTCCATCAGCTTCCTTAAGCTTTTAAGAAAGCTATTGTAGTATCTATAGCATCCCTTAGATCTCTAGGAAAAGATAGTGAATTATAAGGATGACACCCATCAAATACATGATTAGCACCCTTAATTATATATAGCTGAGTACCTGAACTCCATTTTTTAATATTATACGCCTCATCAACCAAAACAGTAGGATCTGCATCACCATGAATATGTAAATGTGGCACTCTCATATCTCGCAAAGCATTACTAATGCTTAATCTTTCTGAATTAGCTAAACAGTTTTTATAGAACTGATAATATAAGGGCATATTCTGTTTTGTACGCCCATTATAGATATAAGCAACATTCGTTTCTTTCCACTTCTTTTGTTTCTCATTAACTGGTAATCTGCCAATCAAATCAGATGGAGACGCCCAACTTACTACATTTGAAATACAATTAGCCTCAGCTGATTTAAGTATTGAGATGGCACCTCCTCTACTATGTCCAAATAAAGTAATTTCAGGATTATTAAACTCTTCTATAACCCAATCAATTACTAATCCTAAATCATCTAGCTCCTTGCAAAAGTTATTATTTCCGAAAGAATCTAAATCAACAAAATCGGAAGGCCTATCAATAGATGTCCCATTATATGAGAAGTTGAATTTAACAAACACAAATCCACTAGCTGCAAAATATTCTGCAATTGAATTAAAAGGACCCCAGTCTTTAAACCCTTTAAAACCATGAGAGAAAACAACAACTTTTCTTTTGATATTTCCCTCCAAAAAAGTTGTATCAATTAAAATGTCCTTTTTAGAAGAACCATTAATTATTGTATTAGTTCTTTTTACCATAATTCAAAAACAAGAACTCCAAGTAACACTTACACTCTAATGTCTAAAATTAAGCCAATACATTAGCAACCTTGTCAGCTGCCTCCTGAAGTAGAATAACAGACTCTACTTCAAGACCACTCTCATCAATTAACTTCTTAGCTTCATTAGCATTTGTTCCTTCTAGTCTAACAATCAAAGGAACTCTAATCTCTCCAATATTATTATATGCATCAACAATGCCCTGAGCAACTCTATCACACCTTACAATGCCACCAAAAATATTTACTAGTATTGCCCTTACATTAGAATCTTTTAAGATGATCCTAAATGCCTGTTCCACTCTTTTGGCATCAGCAGTACCTCCTACATCCAAAAAATTGGCTGGATTTCCTCCTGCCATTTTAATAATATCCATAGTGGCCATAGCAAGTCCTGCACCATTTACCATACAACCTACATTGCCATCAAGTTTTACAAAGTTAAGTCCATACTCTGCCGCTTCAACTTCAGCAACATCTTCTTCTCTCTTATCTCTCAATCCTAAATAATCCTTATGTCTAAATAATGAATTCTCATCAATAGTTACTTTAGAATCAACTGCCATAATCTTATCGTCAGATGTTTTTAGAACTGGGTTAATCTCAAACAATGCAGAGTCTGTTTTATCATATGCAAGATAGAGAGCATTAACAAACCGGATCATCTCTTTAAAAGCAGTGCCTGATAGACCTAAATTAAAAGCAATCTTACGAGATTGAAACTCTGTCAGCCCTACTTTTGGATCAATCTCTTCATTAAAGATTAAATGTGGGGTTTTTTCTGCAACAGTTTCAATATCCATTCCACCTTCTGTAGAATACATTATCATGTTTCTTCCAGTGGATCTATTTAATAAAACAGACATGTAAAACTCTGAAGGCTCACTATCTCCTGGATAATACACATCCTCAGCAATTAATACTTGATGAACTAATTTACCCTCTTTTGAGGTTTGTGGTGTTATTAAATACATTCCCAAGATATCATTAGAAATGGATTTTACTTCTTCTAATGATTTGGCCAACTTCACTCCCCCACCTTTACCCCTGCCACCAGCATGTATTTGGGCCTTCACAACCCACCAGCTAGTACCAGTATCAATATGAAGTTTCTCAGCAGCAGCTACAGCCTCATCAGGTGTTGTTGCAACTATCCCTCTTTGTATTCTGACTCCAAAACTATTTAGCAACTCCTTTCCTTGATATTCATGTAAATTCATTAGCTATTTTTTAATTTAGCAAAAGTATAGGATTGATTTTAATTACAAACTCCTATTTGAATTAAATTATATATTTGCGCTTCAAATTTTTGTCCTTAATGAAAATTAGAAATATTTTACTTCTTCTTACACTATCACCTCTGATTATTTTTGGTCAGTTTGCTGATAAAAAAACATACAACATAAAAAGAGTGCAGAATGCTCCTAAAATAAATGGAAAATTAGATGACCCTGCTTGGAGAAATCTAGATGTTGCGAAGGATTTCTCGCAGATATCACCTAATAACGGCACTCCAGAAAGAATTCATCAACGAACAGAAGTAAAGATCTGCTACGATAATAAAAACATCTATTTTGGTGTAATGATGTATGACAACGCACCTGACAGCATCTTAAAAGAACTCTCTAAAAGAGATGAAGAAAATAAAAATTATGATGCATTCGGAATATGGCTAGAACCATTCAATGATGCTCAGGTTGAATATAACTTCATGGTAACTGCTGCAGGAGTACAAATAGACAGAAAGTTTTCCAAAACAGGAATTGATAAGACATGGAATGTAGTTTGGAAATCAGCAGTAAAATTAAATAATGAAGGCTGGATAGCAGAATTTGCTATTCCATTCTCTCAATTAAGATTTCCAGAAGACAATAAGTCTTGGGCTATAAATATGGCAAGAGAGATCAGAAGATATCGTGAAGATTACAGCTGGAATCCAATAGATGTAAACTATAATGATTTTGCATTGCAAGCTGGAATCCTTAAGGGAGTCAAAGATGTTAACTCACCTTTACGTCTTTCATTTATGCCTTATGCATCGATATATGCAGATATGTATGATGGGGCAACTACTTTTCCTTATAATTATGGGGTCGATTTAAAATATGGTATTAATGAAAGTTTTACTTTGGATATGACTCTAATACCTGATTTTGGTCAGGTAGCATCTGACGCTATGGTATTAAACCTCTCTCCTTTTGAAGTTAAATATGAGGAAAAAAGACAATTCTTTAATGAAGGAACAGAACTCTTTAATAAAGGAGGAGACATGTTCTATAGCAGAAGACTACAAGACGACTTATTAAATGCTACTAAGATAACTGGCAGAACTAAAAAAGGATTAGGAGTCGCTATACTTAATGCAATAACAAATAAAACAGAACAAGATCCATTAACTAACTATAATGTAATGATATTAGATCAATCTTTAAAAAATGGTTCATCTTTAAGTTTCATGAATACAAATATGATCCAAAACAGCAGCAATAAGGATGCTAATGTAACAGGGCTATTTACAAGAGTTAATAACAAGGATAATACGCGAACTTATGTTGGGCAATTAAAGATGAGTCAAGAATTTGGAGAAAATGAAATAACTCAAGGGTTCGCAGGAATGTTAGCAGTAGGAAAAACAAGTGGTAATTATCAATATGATCTATATTCTATTATTGAGGATGATAATTACAACCCTAATGATCTAGGATTCTTATACTCAAACAATGAAATCACCAATGGATTACGCATACAGTTCATTCAATTTAATGAAGGAAAACGATTTGTTGATTTCTCTAGTGAAATAGAAATAGAACATCGTACCTTATTTAGCGAGCAGAGATTTGTAAATCTTGAACTTGAATTAGATGCCCAGGGGACATTAAAAAATTACACTACCATCTCTATGCGTGCTAATATAACCCCATATGAAAAAAATGATTTCTATGAGGCAAGAACTAATGATTTGTTAAACCCTGTTAAAAGATCTAAGTCAATAAATGGCGGAGGATGGATATCAACAGATTACAGAAAAAA